>NZRL01000103.1 GCA_002696205.1 Rhodospirillaceae bacterium
GAGGGGGCCGGCAGCAAAATCTGATGTCCCGCCAGTTCCGGGTCGGCGGCCAGGGTGCGCTGATTGGATAGGATCGAGATCCGCGTTCCGGGGAGCGGTGGGTCTTCTTTGCTAAACAGATCCTGCAGATACGTGCACCCACCGACCGCGACGGACAAGGTCACGGCAAGGGCGCAGGACAGGGCCCGCGCGCGCAGGCGGCGGGGGTGTCCGGTGTGTCCCGGATGGGCGAGAACGCCCCGTTGCGGGCGAATTCCGTTCGTCGGCGCAGCCATTCCGGTCTTTTCCCTGTTCCCCGAAGTCTTGTCCTGATTAATTCAGCGGGGTTTTTAACGCAATATCGTTAACATTTCCGTTGCGCGTTGGCGCATGCGGCCCGGCGTTTCGGAATCCTTGGAAAGTTCGCCATAGATTTCCTTCGCCTTGGCCGAATCCCCGGCCTTGAGCGCCAATGCCGCCATCAGTTCCTGGGCGCTGAACCGCCAGGGGTTCCCGGCCGCCGTCAACGGCGCCAGGCGGCTTTGGATGGCCGCTGCGTCGGCGTCCGGCTGATTGACCTGGATCCCGGCCGCCAGCAGTTGCGCCAGTTCCTGATAGAGCTTCGTGGCGCCTGAGTTCTTTGAAATTTCGTCGTACACGGCCAGCGCACCCGCCGCATCGCCCTGTTTGGCGAGCAATGCCGCTTCCTGGAACCGGGCGAGCAGGGCATAGCCGCCGCCTTCTTCGGTCAGGTTCTTGAAGGCCGTGACGGCGGCATCGGATTTGTCTCCGGCGGCCATCTGTTGCGCCTGATCGAAACGTTCGCCCAGCGCATGGCGGGTATCCAGGTCGTGTTTGAGCCAGAACTGGTAGCCGGCGACGGCGGCGACGCAGAGCCCCGCGGCGCCGAGAATGAGTTTGCCGTAGCGGCTCCAGACCTTTTGGAACTGGTCCTGGCGCAACTCTTCGTCGATTTCGCGGATTAGGCTGTCTTCGGTATGATCGGCCACACTGGGGCTCCCGACGTTCGGTTTGAATTCGCGGGGAAAATAGTGGCCTTTTCAAGTGATGGCAACTGGTGGGGCGCGGTGTGGGGCACCTATGTTGCGGTGAGGCGCCTGAGGACGGTTTCAGCGGGTTTACGGCTCCTTAACGATGATCGGTCAGGATGCGGAATGGCGGCGTTCCATTCGGCCGCTTTTCGCCTGTGAGGAGCCCCATGAAGGGTATGACACGAATTCTCGCGACGCTTGCCGTCGGCTTGTTGATCACCGGCTGCGCCGCCGCCGTCGGCGTCGAAGGTGTTTCCGTCATCGCGACGGATAAGACATTGGGCGATCACGTTATTTCCCTGTCCAGCGGCAAGAATTGCTCCTCCGTTCGCAAGGAACGCGGCCTGACCTATTGCGAAGAAGACGAAGTCGTCCCGCAAATGAACGTCTACTGCTATCGGACGTTGGGCGAGGTCACCTGCTACGACAAGCCGGTGTTCGAAGGCAAACAGGAACGCGTTCGTCAGGGCGGCGAAAAACCGCGCTGAAGCCGCTGGGCGCGTCCTTGGTCATTTAAATTTTTCTGATCCGCTTACGAGACGCTTGTCCTCGGGCCCGCCGCCGTCGTTCAATGCGGCGCCATGCGTTTTCTCGCTTACATCTTTCTTTTGTCGGCCTTGCTGGGCTCCGGTTGGGCGGCCTGGTTCTTCTTCGGCGCGCCGGCGCAGGAGGACGATCCGGAATTGGCCGCCCTTAAACGCGAGATCGTCCGCCTGGAGAAAACAGTCGCGGCGGGGGACCTGAATGCGGCCGTCGATCTTGGTTGGTTGATGGTCCGCCGCGACTCGCGCGTTGCCGACCCCGATCGCGCCGTTGCCTTGTTTCGTGACGCGGCGGGCAAGGGCTCGGTTCGCGGCCAGTACGCCATGGGCTGGGCCTATGCCAAGGGCCGGGGCGTGGCGCGGGATTACGCCAAGGCCGCCGAATGGTACCGCGTGGCGGCGACGGCGGGGGGCGACAAGGACGCTCAGTTCGCGTTGGGTGAGCTCTATTTCAACGGGCTGGGCGTGGCCAACGATTACGGCCGGGCCATCGATCTGTACCGGAAGGCGGCCTACCAGGGGCAGCCGGTCGCCCAATATCTGATCGGGATCATGTACGTCGAAGGATGGGGCGTGAAACGCGATGCGGTCGAGGCATATAAGTGGCTGACCCTGGCGCTGCCCCATGCTGCAGAGATCAAGAACCACAATCCGCAATTCGACCCCAGGGGCCAGCGGGAAAAGCTGATGGTTACCTTGAATACGACCCAGATCAATCGGGCCGAACGCATGGCGCGGGAAATGTCCGGGACGAAACAATGACAACGAAAAGGGCAACACAGCCATGACCCAGCCGCTTCGTATCCTGCTGGTCGAAGGCAACACGGCGGTAGGCAACCAAGCCATGGCGCAGGCCGGCCTGGGCACCAATTCCGAACAATACGCCGCCGCCGTCCGCCGCACGGAACCCGACGCGGAAATCCATATCGTGTTCCCCGCCGACGGGCCTGCGGACCTGCCGGGCGGCGTGGCGCTGGGTGATTTCGACGGTGCGATCCTGGGAGGATCGGGGCTGTTCGTGCGGGCGTCTGGCAACGCGCCCGAGGTCCAGCGCCAAGTCGATTTGATCAAGGCCGTGTTCCACGCGGGGCTGCCGCTGTTGGGCAGTTGCTGGGGCCTTCAGGTCGCCGTGGTTGCGGCCGGCGGCGACGTGGCGCCCAGCCCAAATGGCCGTGAAGTCGGGTTATGCCGTGATATTGAGGTCAGCGATCCAGGCCGGGCTTTCCCGCTGTTCGGGGGCAAACCGGCCGTTTTCGACTCCCTGGCGATCCACTACGACGAAGTCACGCATCTGCCGCCTGGGGCCCAGGTCCTGGCGTCCAATCGTCATAGCCCGATCCAGGCCGCCCGGTTCACGCATGACAAAGGCGAGTTCTGGGGCGTCCAGTACCATCCCGAATTCACCCTGGAGCATATGGCGGGCCTGATCCGGCGCTATGGCGACGAGATGGTCGATCAAGGCATCTATCCCGACCGCCGGACGATGGAGGCGGCGACGGACGGCATGCGCCGTATCGGGGCGGCGGAAGACCGCTCAGTTCCCGATGTCGCCGCCTTGGCCGCCGGCCTGGGCGTGGGCGAAATGGTCGCCGATCCGGCGGTCCGTTGCCGGGAAATTGACAACTGGCTGCATCACTTAAAAGCTTCCTGATCGTACATACGCCTTTTGGATAGCTAGATTCCAATTGACCGGAATTCGTATGCTTGCGACCGTGCTGAGACAGCTGGGGGGCAAATTATCCAATCGTGCACATCTAATCCCCTTTAATCCGCCGGTTTCAGGCGGGGAATAGGTGATTGATCCCAGAGCATTTCGGATTGCTTTTCAGTCCTATTGGTTCTGACGCCGAAAGGCCAATCGCATAGGATAACGTGCTCCAGTTGGGGGAAGCGGCCCGAACCTACCGGAAAACGGGTAGGACGGACGCCGTTTAGACAGAGGAAACAGCCAAGAAAAGGGTCTGGGACGATGAACGACAAAGAAAATCCCGCCGAAGACGAAACGGTGGGAGAGCCGCTTTCCGAAGCGGCCGACGAGGTTGAGACCGCTGCGGCGGAAACGGACGAACACCAATCATTCGACAATCAGGCGACGGAACCCGCATCCGCGGCCCCCGGCACAACAGGACGAAGCGGCATGGGCATCGGGGCCCGATTGCTGTTTTCCGTGCTGGTCATTTTCGCCACCACCGCCGCTGCCATCGCCGTCGGTTGGTATTCCATGAGCACCACGTCGAATACGTTGGCGACGATAACGCACGGCAAGGTGCCGGCGATGGCCAACGCGCTGCGCCTGTCGGAGACCGTCGCGCGGATCACCTCGATCGCGCCCGCGATGGTCGCGGCCAAGGATCAGATCGGGCGCCAGGAAGTCGATGATTTGGTCAATACCAGCTTCGACCGGTTTCAGCAGATCATCGCCAACGTGGATATGAGCGACGACGTCCTCATGCAACTCAAGGACGGCGCCGGCCAGTTGAGGGAAAAGCTTCAACAGGTCGGGGAAAAAGTCGAACAGCGTAACGGTCTTGTCGAAGCCCGCCACAAAGCCATGGAGAGCGTCGGGATCATGCATGAGACCCTGGCGTCGATGACGTCGGTGATCGCCGACGAAGTTGCCTTCAATCTCTCCTTGGGCGCCGAAGCCGTCGATATTACCCAGCCGGGGGCGGTTCTGGAGTTCGTCGAAGGCGGGGTTGAGCCCCTCACGGCGGCGATGAACGTGAAAGCGGAAGTCAATCGGGTGGTCGGCCTGTTGGGCAACGCGGCGGCGGAAACCGCGCCGGAGAGGATGCAGCCCCTCAAGGAGCGCTTCATCGGCGCCAAATCCCTTCTGGAAGACAACATGTCGCTGATCGCCCAGTCGGATCAATCGGCCGAGATGGCGAAGATCGTTGAAAAACTGGTCGCCGTCGGCGCCGGTGAGAACAATGTGTTCGATATGCGTCTTACCGAGCTTCTGGTGCAGGAGGAAGTCGAAAGCCTGATGGCCGAGTCCCGTCAGATTTCCTCGTCGTTCAGCGAGTTGATCGCGGAGCAGGTCACCATCGCCGAAGCCGAAATGTCGTCGGAAGCCGCGGGTGCCGATGTGACGGCGGAGCGGAACAAGAAGTTCCTCATCTTCCTGGCCGTGGCCTCGTTCCTGGTGCTCGGCTTCATCTACTTCTTCATCGTCCGCCGCCTGGTCGCGCGGCTGGTCGAACTGTCCGACAATATGGTCGCGCTGGCCGACGGCAATCTGGGGGTCGAAGTCGATACCCACGGTTCCGACGAACTGGCCGCCATGGCGGGAACGGTTCAGGTGTTCAAGGAGAACGCCCTGGAGGTGCAGCGCATGTCGGCGGAGCGGTCCAACGAAGAACGCCGCAACCGCCGCCGCCTGCGCAGCGAGGTTCTGGCGCTCAATTCGGCGTTGGAGGAAGAAGTCGCCAAGGCCGTCGAACTGGTCAAGGAACGGGCCGGCACGGTGGAGACATCCGCCCGGTCGGCGTCGGACCTGTCACAGGCGGCGCATGTTCAGGCAACGACCGTCGCCAGTGCCGCTGAGGAAGCCACGATCAACGTGCAGACTGTGGCCAGTGCGGCCGAGGAACTGTCGTCTTCGATCAACGAAATCTCGTCCCAGGTCGGCCGGTCGTCACAGATCGCCCGGCAGGCGACCGAGGACGCAGATCGTACCAACGCCCAAATTCAGGGCCTGGCCGAGGCGGCACAGAAGATCGGCGAGGTGGTCGATTTGATCACCGATATCGCCGAGCAGACGAACCTGCTGGCCCTGAACGCCACCATCGAGGCCGCCCGTGCCGGAGACGCCGGGAAGGGCTTCGCCGTCGTGGCGTCCGAGGTCAAGAACCTGGCCAACCAGACAGCCAAGGCGACCGAGGAGATCGGCAAGCAGATCGGCGGAATCCAGACGGCGACCCAGGACTCGGTGCATGCCATCGAAGGCATCACCCAGACCATCGGCGACATCAACGAGATCGCCTCGTCCGTTGCCGCCGCGGTCGAACAGCAGGGCGTGGCGACCCAGGAAATCGCCCGCAATGTGGAGCAAGCCGCCGCCGGCACGCAGGAGGTCTCGTCCAACATCATCCAGGTGACGGACGTCGCCGGGCAATCGGGCGAAGCCGCGCAGCAGCAGTTGGAAGCGGCGGGTGAGGTCAATTCCGGCATCGATCATATGAACGAACGCCTGGTCGAGATCATCCGTGACAGCCAGGACCCGGAATGGTCGACCACCCATCCGATGGGGATGGAAATCAAGGTCACCGTCGGCGGCACGGTCAAGAGCACGATGTTGCATGCCATTTCCAAGGGCGGCAGCCTGATCCTGAACCGCGGGCTGGAGGTCAAGGAAGGCGATGCCTTTACGATCGACCTGCCGGGGGCCGGTACGCTGGCTGCGTCCATCGTCGCCAAGACCGATGTCCATACCCATGCCTGTCTGGACATGGACGACGACGATCTGGAACGGCTGTTGGCCTTTATCGATTCCCGGGCCTGATCCCCGGGCCTGATGCTCGGGGCTGGGCAGGCGCGCCGGTCAGACGTCCGGCGCGCCGGGCCCGCCCGTGAAGCGGTAGTAGTACCAAAGCATCAAGGCGGCGGTGGACCGGTAAGGCTGCCAGCGTTCCGCGATTTCGGCCAGTTCCTTGGGCTTGGGCCGGGCGTTCAAGCGCATCAAGCGGGCGGCGGCTTCGGCCAGCGCCAGATCGCCCGACGGCATTACGTCGGGCCGGCCCAAGGCGAACATCAGATAAATCTCCGCCGTCCATTGGCCGATGCCCTTGAGCCGGGTCAGGGTTTCCAAAACCTCTTCGTCCGGCGCGTCGCGCAGGGCGTCGAAATCCAATTCCCCCGCCGCCACGGCCTCGGCCACGCCGCGGATGTACTTTACCTTGGGCCGGGACAGCCCGAAGCCGCGCAATTCATCGTCGTCCCGCGCCAGGACGGCCTCGACGGTGATCCCGCCCAGGCCTGCCTCGACCTTGCGTTGGATCGCGGCCCCCGCGTGGGCGGAAACCTGTTGGCCGATGATGCTGGCAACGATGGCGGGGAAACCGTCCGGCCGCCGCCGGGGCAGGGGGGCACCGGCCTCGGCATAGGCGCGGGCCATGAACTCGCATTGATCGACCAGTTCCAGAATACCGGGCGTCGGGGGCATGGCGTGATACTGTCCTTTCCCGGATCTAGCCGAGGTCGCCGGCAAGTGCCTTGACCATGACGGCGCGCAGGGATGCCGCATCGACGGGGACGGGATTTTCCCGTGCGGTCACGTCGGCGGCGGCGGTTGCGGCCAAGGCGTCGAGATCGGCCTCGGTCACGCCCAGCCCGTCCAGGCCATGGGGAATGTCGAAGCTTTCGCGGATCGCGAGGGACCAATCCAGCAAGCCCGTGAAGTCGTGCCGGGGCAGGCCCATGCAGCGCGCCAGGACGCCACAGGCGTCCTCGATCGCCGGGCGGTTGTGGACCAGCACATAGGGAAGCGCGACCGCATTGGTCAGGCCATGGTGGCTGTCCAGATGGGCGCCGATGGCGTGGGAGATCGCATGTACGGCGCCCAGGCCCTTGTTGAAGGCGACGGCGCCCATGGCGGCGGCGGCCATCATTTGCGACCGGGCTTCGATGTCCGTGCCGTCGGCCACGGCGCGGGGCAGCCATTCCGCGATCAGGCGCATGCCCTCGGCGGCGATGCCGTCGCACATCGGATTGAACATCCGGGCACTGTAGGCCTCGATGCAATGCACGGCGGCGTCCATGCCGGTCCAGGCCGTCAGGTTGGCGGGCAGGCCCATGGTCAATTCGGGGTCGCAGATCACCGTGCGGGCAAGAAGCTTCGGGTGGTAGAGAATGCGTTTCGCCGTGGCCGCTTCGTCCGAGATCACGGCGGCGTATCCCATTTCCGAACCGGTGCCCGAGGTCGTCGGTACCGCGACCAGGGGGGCGATCGCCTTGGCGTTGATTTCCTTGTAGCGCGGCCCGCCGACGGCATAGTCCAGGATCGCGCCGTCCTGTCCCGTCTGCAGGGCGATGGCCTTGGCGGCGTCCATGGCCGATCCGCCGCCCATGGCGACGACGCCGTCGCAGCCGTTCTCCCGGAACATCGCCGACCCGGCCGCGACGTTGCCCGCCGTGGGGTTGGATTTGACCTCGGAAAACAGGACCGGGGCGAGCTCCACGTCTGTCAGGGATGCCTGCGCGGCGCCGACCATCGGCGTCGCGGCCAAGCCCGCGTCGGTCACCAGCAAGGGCCGCTTGAAGCCCAACCGCGCACAGGTCTTGCCCAATTCGGCGATACGGCCGGGTCCGAAACGCACGGGGGTCGGAAAGGGCCAGGTGGCGGTCAGGCGGGCAATGTCGGCGGTCATGGAGGCGATGGGCTTTCGATCGGTTTGGCGGGGCGCCAGTGTCTCCGGGGCGGCCTGAAAAGTCCACCGCCCGGGATGGCGAGGTCTAGAAATCGACCGTCGCGAGGGCGCGCGAGACCTTGGCCTGGGCCCAGGTGACGGGGGCGCTCGGCGGCTGTTCCGCCGACGGTACGGCGGTGCCTTGGCCGACAGTGGTCAGTTCGACCGTCCCGGCCTGTGTCGTCACCGTCACGGCGGTGCCGTCCAGCAACGCGACTTCGAAGGCCGTCTCCAGCGTACCGCCCCAGACCGTGGTGCCGCGAATGCCGATGGTCGCCGTCGTGGTGGCGACGGTCATGGCATCGGGGTTGCGCGCGGCGAGTTCGCCGGACACGGCCTTGAACGCACCGGCCAACAGCCGAAGGGCGATGTTTTCGTGGCCGGGGCCTTCGTCGAAGTCCGCCACGGCGAAGCGCGCCCGCTCCCCCAGGGTCACGACCGAGCCGTCACGCAGCGAGAATTCAAGGCGGGCGCCGTCGCCGGTGGAGATCACGTCGTTGATCATTACTTCGCCACCGACCGCGAGGGACCGCTGATCGTTGTCCTGCAGTGCCGTCGCGGCGTTTTTCAGGCGCAGCACCTCGCCCACCACGTCACCGTCCGCGGCAAAAGCCCCACCCGTGCCGAGCAGGGCGATCAGAATGGCGAGTTGAACCGCTGCCGACAGGTTCGCGAGGCGGTCCAAGAAATGCTTGGTCGTCATGATCGATTCTCCTCCGATTCCGCGAACAAGTGGTCCGCGCCGGAATTCCCGCCCTTTGAATATCAGGCTTCGGCCTTGCTGAACACAGGGCCGGTATCGAAGCGCCGCCGAATGCGGGTACACTCCGCGAAACATTGACGGGGAAACCGGTGGCGCCAGCGAACGATACAGACGGGCCTGTGGAACAGGCGATGCCCCATGGCGGCGATCTCGCTGCCTGGGCCGGGCGCTACGGGCGGCCCGTCGCGGAATGGCTGGATCTGTCGACGGGCATCAATCCCGTCGCCTATCCCCTGCCGGACCTTGCCGCCGAGACCTGGACGAAATTGCCGCAATCGGCGGCGTTGGCGGCGTTGAAGGAGGCCGCGGCCAAGGCCTATGGCGCCTCGTCACCAGAGATGCTCGCCTGCGCGCCGGGAACCCAGGCTCTGATCCAAGTCCTGCCTTTGTTGTTCGACCGCCGCAGGGTGTCGATCCTTGGACCGACCTATTCCGAGCATGCCTCGGCGTGGCGCCAGGCGGGGGCCGAAGTCACGGAGGTTGGCGATCTCCCGCCTCCTGATCGTTCGCTCGTTTTGGTCAATCCCAACAATCCGGATGGACGGACCATTGCGCCCGATGTGCTGGCCGCCTGGGCGCGAGACGCCGCCGGGCAGGGGCAGATACTGATCGTCGATGAAGCCTTCGCCGATGTCCGGCCCGAGGTATCCCTGGTGCCCACCATGCCGTTGGGAAACGTGGTGATCCTGCGATCCTTCGGAAAGTTTTTCGGTCTGGCGGGCCTGCGTCTGGGCTTCGCCGTAGCGGCGCCTGACATCGTTCGGCGTCTTGAGACCCTGATGGGCCCTTGGGCCGTTTCCGGGCCGGGCCTTGTGATCGGCGCGCGGGCACTTTCCGACGGCACCTGGATCGCCGCCGAACGCGACCGGTTGGCCGCCGCCATGGTCCGATTGCGGGAAATGCTGACCGGCGCCGGGGCGGAGATTGTCGGTGGCACCGACCTGTTCGTGACGGTCGATCATGGCGCCGCTCCGGACTTGTTCGACCATCTGGCACGCGCGGGTATTTTGGTGCGCCGGTTCGATGCCGCCCCCCGACGGCTGCGGTTCGGGCTGCCCGGCGATGCCGGCGATTGGGGGCGTCTGGAACAGGCCCTGGCGGCGTTCACGGTGCCTTGTGCGCCCGAGGCCGTATCCGCGGAGACCCGTCGCCATGGCTGACCTCACCGAGGCCCTGACGCGGGCCGTCGATCGTCATCAGGCCGGTGACCTGGACAGCGCCGAACAGGCCTACCGAGAAATCCTTAAGAACGATCCCGATCACGCCGACGCCCTGCATCTGCTTGGCCTCGTGCTGTATCAGAAAGGCGATCCGGTGCAGGCCACGGATTTGATCCGAAAGGCCATTTCCCTGGCCCCGGGCCTGCCGATGTATCACGGCAATCTGGGGCGTGTGCTGATGGCACAGGGAGAGGCGCACGATGCGGTCGATGCCTATCGCAACGCCGTGGCCTTGATGCCGGATGACGCGGCCCTGCATTCCGACATGGCGGCGGCGTTGGTGACCGCCGGTGACAGCGACGCGGCGCGGTCCCGGGCGCGATTGGCGTTGGAGTTGAACCCGAACCTGGCACCGGCCCATCTCAATCTCGGGCTCGCCTTGCAGGGCACGGGCGGGACGGCGGCGAAGGAGGCGGAGGCCTGTTTTCGGCGGGCCGCCGACCTTGATCCCGGTTTGGCCGATGCCCATCACGCGCTCGGGCAAATCCATCAGGCACGGGACGAAGGCGATGCGGCGATGGAATGCTACCGCTTGGCCATCGCAGCGCGTCCCGACCTGATCGAGGCGCGATGCAACCTGGGAAACATCCTGCGCGAACGCATGGACCTGGATGCCGCCATGGCGCAGTACGATGCGGCATTGGCGGTGGCACCCGGCGAGGCCGCCCTGCACGCGAACCGCGGCGTTGCGCTGCACGAAATGGGGCGGTTCGACGACGCCTTGATGGCCTACGACAAGGCCTTGGAGATCGATCCGGACGATGCGGAATGCCGCCGCAACCGGGGAATGACGCGGTTGCTGCTGGGCCGGTTCAAAGACGGATGGGCCGACTACGAGGCGCGCTGGCAGACGCGGCGTTTCAAGGACGAAGGACGCGGGCGCGATCCGGGCAAACCGCGGTGGACCGCCGATGCGGTGAAGGACGGGACGACGGTCCTTGTGCAGGCGGAGCAGGGGTTGGGCGATACGATCCAGTTCTCCCGCTACGTGCCGCATATCGCGGACCTGGGGTTCCACGTCACGCTTCAATGCCCGGCCCCTTTGATGCGGTTGATGGCCTCGCTTGAGGGCGTCACGAAAACTGTCGAGCAAGGCGGTCCTGCGCCTGATCACGATTTTCATATTCCTATGTTGTCCTTGCCGGCGGCCTTTGCCACAGAGCCCGATACCGTCCCTGCCGACGTTCCCTATCTGCAGCCGGACAAGACGGAAACGGCGGCCTGGGCGGATCGTCTTGCCGATCTGCCGGGGACGCGGATCGGCGCCTCCTGGAAAGGCAGCGCCGCCCATCCCCGCGACCGTGTCCGCAGCCCGGGGCTGGCGCCGTTGCTGCCCCTGATCAGTCTTTCCGGGGTATCGGTGCTATCTCTGCAGAAGGATGGCGGAGCGGCCGATCTGGCGGCCCATGGCGCGGATGCCGTCGTTGATCCCACGGGTGACCTGATGGACTTCGCCGCGACGGCGGCCTTGGTTGCCAATTTGGATGTTGTCGTGACCTGCGATACGGCGGTCGGCCATTTGGCGGGGGCGCTCGGCCGGCCCGTCGTGATGCTGTTGCCGCACGTTCCTGAATGGCGTTGGCTGCTGGAGCGGGAGGATACGCCTTGGTATCCGACCATGCGGTTGATTCGCCAGCCGGCACCGGGAGATTGGGGCGGCGCGGTCGATCAGGCGGCGAAGTATATCCGCCGTCACTGGCTTTAAGGTGTTGATCGGGGTGGCGGCGGCTTCGTCCATTGCGCGGACGGCGCATATTCTGTTAAGTCCAGCCCTGGCTTTGATTTGCCGGGGGCGCTTTCGGGCGATCCGGCGGCGATCCCGGTAAACGGAGACCGATCACCATGACACAGGCGTTTGCGCGCGTATCGGCCATTGCCTTGCTGGCGGTTCTTCCGGCGTTTGCCTTGGTCTGGCCGGTCGGACAGGCATCGGCGCAGGGCCAATCGACCAAGGACATTTCGCCGCAGGCCCAGGCGGCCCAGGATTTCGAAGCCGGCGTCGCCGCCGCCAAGGCGGGCGAGCTCACACAGGCCATCGAACTCTTCACCAAGGCGCTGGATTCAGATGCGTTGAATGACAGCGACCGGGCCCGCGTCTTCAACAACCGGGGGGCGACCTATCGGCGTATGGGCAAGCCGGATGAGGCCGTCGATGATTTCTCTCGCGCCATCCGCCTGCGACCGCAGTATTTCCGCGCCCATCTGAACCGGGGGGTGGCCAATGGCGACCTCGGTGAATTCGAGGATGCGGAAGAAGACTACAAGGAAGCCATCAAGCTGCGGCCCGAGGAGATGGCGACGTTCATGGAACGGGCCAAGACCCGCGCCCAAAGCGGCCGCCTGGATACCGCGATCCTGGACCTCAACGAAGTCCTGCGGGTCCAGCCGCGCAACCGCGCCGCGCTGATCCTGCGGGGGCAGTATCTCCGGTCTCAAGGGATTTACGACCGGTCGCTGGCGGATTTTTCCTCCGCCATCGAGCTTAAGGGAACCGATCCGGAATATTATGTCGAACGGGGACTGACTTATGCCTATGTCGAAGATTATCCGGCGGCGCTGGCCGATATGAACATGGCGGCCAGCCTGGGCGCCAACGGTCCGGAAATCTTCTATAACCGCGGCCTGATCCATGGTGCGCTCGGCAATCACGCCAGCGCGGTCGAGGATTACAGCCGGGCCATCGCATTGCGGCCCGGGTATGTCGGTGCCCTGTTTGCGCGGGGATTGGCGGCGCTTGGGGCGGGAGATACCAAACTCGCCCGCGCGGATGCCTTGAAGGTTCTGGAGTTGGCGCCGGACCACAAGGGGGCCGCCCGGATCATCAAGACCTTGGATCAACCGCCGCCACGTTGAACATCGGCCTGTCGATTATGGTGTCAGCCTGTCCAACTCCGAGAGCAGCCGGTCGATCTGATTCCGCCACGACCAGTCCTGCATGAAGTCGTGGGCGCCGTCGCCCCGGCTCTTGGCGGTTGACCTGTCCTGATAGATCGCTTCCAGGGTCTCGACGATCTCGTCGATATCCGATTCCCGCCAATGTTCGCTGCCGGCCGGGCCGAAGGGCACGGGGCTTTGCCGCGTCAGCGGATAGCACCGGTGGTTGGCGCTCAGGTCGGTGCCGGTCAGGTCAAGGTGGCCACTATTGGCCGACAGCACGCAAGGCAGGCCTGCGGCCATGGCCTCCATGGCGACCAGATTGGTGCCGCCTTCGCAGCGATTGGGAAACAGGGCCGCATCGCATTCCCGCAGCAGCACCGGCATGTCGGCGTTGAAGGTGGGGCTTAAATCGATGTGCGCGCCTTCCGGCACGCCTTGATCGCGAACCCAATCGTTGATGCAATTGGGAAAGGGGGTGTTTATGTCGGGCAGGGTGGTGACGTGCGGGCTTGCCGCCAAGTCCTGCATGATCGCCGGCCAAGGGTTGAGCCAGACCGTGACAAGCAAAGCGTCCGGATGGCGTTCGTGAAACCGTTTGAAGGCCGCAACCACCAGATCCTGGCCTTTGCGTAATTCCAGCTTGCCGCCGGAAAACACGACGAACCGGTCGCCGAAACGGCCGGTCTTCGGGCTTGGAGAAAACGCGTCCGTATCGACCCCTTGAAACACGCAGCCGACCCGGGGAAAGCCGAGATCTCGTAGGATTTCCGCGTTCCAGGTCGATCCCGCCATCATGATCTGAAAATGTGCGTTTCGCGCCACGACGTCCGGCGCGAAGGTCATGTTCTCGAAGAAAGTGAAGCCGACGTTGGGCTCGCCGCGAAAGCGAGCGGCCGCCGCAGGTTCGACCAGGTCGTTGCCGAGTGAATGCAGCACATGGACGCCGCCCAAGGTGATGTTCCCCTGTACCTCGGCGAGTTGCGCTTCGATCTGGCGCTGTTCGTCGATCAATGGCTGGAACAGGGTACGATCGCCAGGCGCGATGAAATCTTCCTGCATCGGAAACAGGGTAACCGGCTTGATGCCGCCGCGGTGGAGAACCTCGCGCAACAGGTTTGTCCCGAACACGCCCCAACCGTGAATGGCGGAAGGCGGCCAGGTCAGGGCAATTGCGTTGACGGGCATATCGGGCCCCTGGGGTGGGTTACGCGGGCGTCGGTTGCGCGGTGATCGTCTCACCATGCAGGGTGCAGGCGGGTTCGATCAGACGAAGGAAGTCGTCCGCGATGCTCTCCGGCGACTTGACGGTTTCCGGGTCTTCGCCGGGGAAGGCGCGCGCCCGCATGTTGGTTCGCGTGGCTCCCGGATTCAGGATGTTGACCTTGACGTTGGTCGTCACCGTTTCCTCGGCATAGATCTTGGCGATCATTTCCAGGGCGGCTTTGGACACGGCATAGGCCGACCAATAGGCGCGGGGTTCGTGCCCGACGGTCGAGGTCACCAGGACCACCCGGCCGGCGTCGGAGGTCCGCAGCAGCGGGTCCATGGACCGGATCAGTCGCCAGTTGGCGGTCGCGTTGATGCCCATGACCTGATCCCAGACCTTCGGGTCCGTATGGGCGAGGGGGCTGAGATTACCAAGCATGCCGGCATTTCCGACCAGACCGTCGAGCCGACCGTAGCGTTCGAATATACCGGCACCCAGGCGGTCGATGGCGTCGTAGTCGGTCAGGTCCATGGGCACCAGGGTGGCGGCGGCCCCTCCGGCGGCGCGGACTTCGTCGTCGACTTCCTCCAGCGCGCCGGTGGTCCGACCGGTCAGAACAAGCGTGGCGCCTTCAGCGGCGAAGCGGAGTGCCACGGCGCGGCCGATGCCGCGGGTCGCACCCGTGATCAGGATGATCCGGTCTTGCAGGCGTCCGTCCGGCAAGGGTTCAGCCCTCTTCCAACAGAGAGAGCTGACGCGGGCCGGCGGCGCTGTTGCGGTCGGTCAGGGGAATGGGATACTCGCCCGTGAAGCAGGCATCGCAATATTGCGGTAATTCCATGTTGCGGCCGGCTTCCCCGACGGCGCGGTAAAGGCCGTCCCAGGAGATGAAGGCCAGGCTGTCGACGCCGATGATGTCGGCCATGCCCTGGATGTCGTGCTGGGCGGCCAGCAATTTCGATCTTTCCGGCGTATCGATGCCGTAGAAGCAGGAATGGGTTGTCGGCGGGCTGGAAATCCGCATATGGACTTCGGCGGCGCCGGCCTCGCGGACCATCTCGACGATCTTCATCGAAGTCGTGCCGCGCACGATGGAATCGTCGACCAGAACGACCCGCTTGCCTTCCAGTTCGGCGACGTTGGAGTTGTGCTTCAGACGCACACCCAAATGCCGGATGTTGTCCGTCGGTTCGATGAAGGTCCGTCCGACATAGTGATTGCGGATGATCCCCAGTTCGAAGGGAATGTTGGACTCACGCGCGAAACCGATGGCCGATGGCACGCCGGAATCGGGGACCGGCACGACGACGTCGGCGGCGATGGGGGCTTCATGGGCCAGTTCGACGCCGATGCGTTTGCGGACCTCGTAGACGTTCTGGCCTTCGATGCGCGAGTCGGGCCTGGCGAAATAGACATGTTCGAAAATGCAGAACCGGCGGTTCTTGCTTTGGCCGAAGGGATGGTAGCTGGTGATGCCTTCGGCATCGATGACGATGATTTCGCCCGGGTCCACGTCGCGCACGAAATCGGCGCCGATGATGTCCAGGGCACAAGTCTCCGACGCCAGGATATGGGCGTCGCCCAATTTGCCCAGAACCAGGGGCCGCACGCCCGCCGGGTCGCGCACGCCGATCAGCTTTTTCTGCGTCATGGCGACCAGGGAATAGGCGCCGTCGATCTGGCGCAGGGCGTCGATCAGGCGGTCGATGACGTGACCGGCTTCACTGATCGCCATCAGATGAATGATGACCTCGGTGTCGCTGGTCGACTGGAAGATGTTGCCCCGTTCGACCAGGGACCGGCGCAATTGATATGCGTTGGTCAAGTTGCCGTTGTGGGCGACGGCGAGGCCGCCGAACATGAATTCGGCGAACAGCGGCTGGATGTTGCGGATCATCGTTCCGCCGGAGGTTGAA
>NZRL01000104.1 GCA_002696205.1 Rhodospirillaceae bacterium
GCAGGGCCTCCTGGGCCGAGACCTTGGCCGTGGTCTTGGTCTCCCCCTGCTCCACGGTCAAGTCGACCTGGGTATAGGAGACCATGCGACCGGTACGCTGGCCGTAATCGACCAACAGCGCCGCTACCGGGCAATGGGGATGGGTTTCCTTGGTCAGCGGGCAATGCTGACACTTGTGGTACTCAAGCTCCGCCCATTCGGGCAGGCTCGACGGATCCGGCTGCTTGATCGCGACCTGCGGCAGATCGATATCCAGGTCGAACACCTCACGCGAGCCGTCTTCGCTCTCGATTGAGTAGCGAACGAGCATATTGTCGGCGTCTGCGGGCATTGACCTCGGCCTTCCTTTCCATCCCCGGAGCCATATTCGGGATGATTGGACCCAGTTTATGCCATCGCGCGCGCGCTGCCTACACAGCGATCAACCGGAGGCAGCGCGCGGCCGATGACGACCCCTGGGGGGGCAGTTAGACGACGGGCGAAAACCCGCCGTCCACGTTGATCGCCGTACCCGCGACGTAGGACCCGGCATCGGACGCCAGGAAACAAGCCATGGCGGCGAATTCCTCGGCCTTGCCGATGCGGCCCATGGGCAATTCCTTGCCCATGTCGGCATAGACTTCTTCGATCGGGCGGCCTTCCTTGGCGGCCCGTCGCACCCATTGATCGCTTTCGATCTTGCCGACGTGCAGGGAATTGACCAGCACGTTGTGGGGCGCGCCCTCACCGGCCAAAACCTTGGTCAACGCCATGCCGGCGGCGCGGCTGACCGCCGTCGGCGCGCCGGTCGGCGGCGGCGCCTTGGCGCCGGTATTCAGGATATTGATGATGCGGCCCCATTTGCGCCCGGTCATCCCGGGAAAGGCCAGACGGCACAGCCGGATCGCGGCGAACAGCTTGAGATCCAGATCGGCCTGCCATTCGGCGTCGGTGACTTCGACGAAGGGCGCGCGGTGGGACGACCCGGCATTGTTGACCAGCACATCGACCTGGCCCATGGCGGCGATGGCCGCATCCCAGACGGCCTGACAGCCGTCGGCGGTGGAGACGTCGCCCGCGATAGTGTGGATCGTGCCACCGGTCGCGGCCTCGATCGCCGCTTTGGTCTCGTCCAGCACTTCCTGGCGGCGGGCGACGATCGCGACCTCCGCGCCCGAGCCGGAGAAAGCCTCGGCGATGGCCCGGCCGATGCCCAGACTGCCGCCCGTTACCACGGCCTTGCGGCCGGTCATTTTCAGTTCCATGGATGTCCTCCCGGAGGATTGGTTAGAGAATTTTGCCAACCGTAATATCAACCATCAGCGTCCCCGCCAAGATTTCCAGGCTGTCGCGCAGGTCGGCGTCGCTCAGCCCGGCGGGAGCCCGGAGGCGCGCATGGGCGTGAAACAGGGTCCCACCGGCATGGGGGGCGTCGCGGATATCGGTCTCCATATCCTCGACGCTGACGCCCCGTTCGGCCAGACAATGGGAAATGTCGCGGACGATCCCCGGATGGTCGGGGCCCAGCAATTCGATCTCGAAGACCGAGCCGTCCGGCGCCGCATCGTCGCCCGCTTCCTCGACCACCAAATGGAACCCGTCGGCGGACAGGTCATCCAGTTGCGCCTGCAGTCCGGCGATCCCGTCGTCGGCGATTTCGATTTCGGCGATGCCCGCGAACTTGGCGGCAAGATGGGCCATCCGGCTGTCCAGCCAGTTGCCGCCCGCGTCGGCAACGCTTTTGGCGAGGCGCTCAACCAAACCCGGCTGATCGTCGGCGATGAATGTCAAAATCAGTCTTTTGGCCATGACCCGTAATCTCCCCATGGCGTTCGGTATGAAAACCGCGCGGGCCAGGATGCCCCCGTGCCCGCGCGCGCGCATACTCTATCAACCTTCGCGGGGGACGAGCCAGGATTTCCAATTCCTCGCCGGAAATGCCCGATTTTCCTGCGAATGGGCAGGGTTATTCCGGTCATTGAAAAAGATCAAAGTCTTGTTCCGGCCTTCGTATTTTCGAGGGTAATATGGAATGTGAAAAAAGGAACCGGGTGGATGAGCGGGCGAAAATTCGCGGGATACAAGGACGACAACAAGCGCCGGGACGTGCGCTTGGCCGTCAAGGGCGTGAAGTTCGTCGTCGGCAATCAGGAATTTCCCGTGGCCGACATGAGCGTCGCCGGCTTCCGCCTGGGCCATGCCATCGGCAAGATGCGCCCGGGCCAGAAGTTCACCGTCAGCCATGTGATAACCGAAGACGACGGCCGGGTGCCGCTGGGCGCGCCCGGCGAGGTGGTTCGGACCGATTATGCCGAAACCAGCCTGGGATGCCGGTTCGGCAAACTGACCGGCGGCCAGTTCCGGATCATCGAAGCTATTGCCATGCGCCGCCCGCTGAGTACCCTGGGCACGCCTGCCAAGCGCAAAGGTTTTTTCGGCCTGTTCGGCGGTTGACCACTGAAAACGCCGCCCACCGATCAAAGCGGCGAGCAAATGACCCAAGGGGCGAAATCCAGGAAAGGAACGGTGCCGTCCATGCACGATCTGGGAGAATACGATTACATCGTCGTCGGGGCCGGTTCCGCCGGTTGCGTGCTGGCCAACCGCCTGTCGGCGGACAAGAGCAAGCGCGTGCTGTTGCTGGAAGCGGGCGGCAAAGACAATTACCACTGGATTCACATCCCCGTCGGCTACCTGTTCTGCATGGGAAATCCGCGCACGGATTGGAATTTCAAGACCGACGCCGTTGACGGCCTGGGCGGGCGGGCGCTCGCCTATCCGCGTGGTAAGGTGCTGGGCGGCTGTTCGTCGATCAACGGCATGATCTACATGCGCGGCCAGGCCCGCGACTACGACCAATGGTCCCAGATGGGCAACCGGGGCTGGTCCTGGGACGATGTCCTGCCGTATTTCAAGAAATCCGAAGACCAGGCGGCGATCCCCGTCGACGAGTTCCACGCCGAAGGCGGCGAATGGCGAGTCGAGAAGGTGCGCACGACCTGGGAAATCATGGACGCCTTCCGCGACGCCGCCGCCGAGGCCGGCATCCCCAAGGTCGACGATTTCAACAAGGGCAACAACGAAGGTTGCGGCTATTTCCACGTCAATCAACGCTCGGGCATCCGCTGGAACACCTCGAAAGCCTTCCTCGGCCCGGCCAAGGACCGCGACAACCTGGATATCGTCACCCATGCCCATGTGAAGAAACTGCGTTTGACCGGAAAGACCGTGACGGGACTGGACCTGCGGGTCGACGGCAAGGACGCCGGCGTCACCTGCCGAGGCGAGGTCATCCTGTCCGCCGGTTCGATCGGCTCGCCGCAGATACTCGAGATTTCCGGCATTGGCCGGGGCGACCTGCTGCAGGGGCTCGGCATCGACGTCCACCACGATTTGCGGGGCGTCGGCGGCAACCTGCAGGACCATCTTCAGGTCCGGCCGGTCTACCGCGTCGAAGGCACCAGAACCCTGAACCAGCGGGCCGGATCGTTGATCGGCAAGATGGGCATCGCCATGGAATACGCGTTGTTCCGAACGGGCCCCATGTCCATGGCACCGTCGACCCTGGGCGCTTTCGCCAAGTCCGATCCGTCGCGCGAGACGCCGAACCTGCAATACCATATTCAGGCGCTCAGCCTGGATTCCTGGGACCAGCCGCTGCATCCCTTCCCGGCCTTCACCGCCAGTGTCTGCAACGTGCGCCCGGAAAGCCGCGGGACGATCCATATCACCTCGCCCGACCCGTTCACTCAACCGGCGATCCAGCCCAATTACCTCTCGACCCCTGGCGACCGAAAGGTCGCGGCGGACGCCCTGCGCCTGACCCGGCACATCGTCTCGCAACCGGCCCTCGCCCGGTTCAAGCCGGTGGAATACAAGCCGGGCGCGCATCTGACATCGGATGACGAACTGGCCGATGCCTCGGGCCAGATCGGCACGACGATCTTCCACCCCGTGGGGACCTGCAAAATGGGCTCGGACGCCGACGCCGTGGTCGACGAACGCCTGCGCGTTCACGGGATAACGGGGCTTCGGGTCGTCGATGCCTCAGTCATGCCGACGATCACCTCGGGCAATACCAACGCGCCCGCGATCATGATCGCCGAAAAAGCCAGCGACATGATCCTGGAGGACGCCAAGGCGAAGGCCCGGGCCGCAGCTTGAGGCTGCCGAACAACCTCGTCGCCTGAGAACACATTCCCAGTTGAATCAACCGTTTAACCCCTTATTTACCGTAAATCGGCCATAGTCTGCGGGTTGGATTCGGGGAAATGGCTCCGGGCTCCCGAAGGGGGCCGAGGCCGTGGTAAACTCTTGGGGACGGCACCGGCGGCGACGGCCGAGCGGGCCGGAATATTGGGCGATAGGCATGGCGAAACGCCAGTCAAATCAATTGGTTATGTTCAAGCGCCGCTTGCGGGACGCGGTCCTGGCGGGCTGCCTGTCGCTGGCCGTCTTGGCCCCCGCACCGATTGCTCAGGCCCAGGACGCGGGCTCCGGCGCCCTGTTCAATGCCATCCGCGACAACGATCTGGACGCCGTGAAGCAAATCGTCAGCTCGGGTGCCGATCCCCGTGCACGCAACGAAAACGGCGTCTCCGCCCCCCAAGCCGCCGTGCGTCTGGGCCATCACACCATCGCGCATTTCCTGCTCGCCTACCGGCGGCCCAAGGTCGAAACGGCACCCCAGGACGCCATCGACGCAGCCCTGGACCGCGCCATTGCCGAGACGGAAACGCCCGCCGATCCGACGCCGGACGCTCCCGAGGCGTCCGCATCCGTGCCCGATCCCGTACCTGCACCGGCGGAGGAAATCGCGGACCTGCGCGACAGCCCCGCCGTCCCGCCGCAGGATGCCGCGACACCGGTGATCGAGCCGGTGGTCGAAACGGCGCAAGACTCCCAGCCCCCCAGCGGGCCGCCGGACATGGCCCCCATGTCGTTGAACCCGGACCGCATGACAGACGATGTCCTGCCGGGCGGGAACAGCGCCCTGCCCCCGCCTGTCGGAACCACCGCCGAAACCCCCGAGACGCCGGAACCGACCCCGGATACAGCGCCCAAGGCCGAAGACACGCCCGCCGAAAAACCCGGCATGTTGGCCCGTGCCAAGGGCTGGCTTGGCGGCTTGCTCGGATTCGGCGACGACAGCGAACCGGAACAGACAGCCCAGGTGGACACGCCCCCCGGCGCCCTGACGCCTCCGACGCCCGCCGACGCGGATGCTTCGGACGCGTCTCCGGAAACGGCCAAGGACAACGTCCCGCTGGATGTGCCCGGCGGCACGCCGACGGACCTGGACCGTCTGGCCGCCCAGAACGATCCCGCCCTCGACGGGGCCGACCCGGGCTTGCCGGAAGCCGACCTGCCGGCGGCCATCGCCGATGCCCCGACGCCCGCCGATCCGCTGGCCGACGCCCTGGCCATGCCGGACGGCGACGGCAATGCACAGGCCACGGCACCCGACGGATCCGATCCCCTGCTGTCCTTGTTGGGCGATCCGATGGATGCGAAGCCCACCCAAGAGACCGCCAAGACCGAACCCGGACGCGACGAGCGGAATCTCGACCTGATGGCCATGGCGCCCAAGGACCGACTGGCCTGGCTGGATAAACTTCTGTCCAAGCCGGTATCCCGCGACGCCGAAGACACGCTGTCCGACAGCAAGGATGAAGCGCTCAGCCACCTGCGCGAGCGGGCGCGGCGCAAGGCCGCAGAGATCGAGGCCGCACAAGCCGCCTTATCGGCCGAGGAGAAGGCCAACCTCAAGACCGACACCTCCGCCGTTGACGGCCCGCCGCCCGGCACCAACACGGCGCGGCGATTGAAAATCCCCCTTCCGCCGCCCAATCCGGACGGCCGCAAGAACTTCGCCCGCGACCCCTGGTTCCGCGACGTCTCGCCGGACGAACCGGACGTTCGCGCCGCCCACCGGTCGCTCAAGGCAGCACCACCGGAACGCGGCACCCCACCGGATGCGACGCCCAAGGTGCCGCAGTTGAACAACCTTCCGAAAGATCTGGATGAACACGGCGGGGACCGTGTCGCCGCCGCCATCCCGGCGCCGCCGCCGATCCGCGACACCTCGCCCCCGCCGGGCGCCGCCGCGGCCGCCAGCCCCTCGCCGGCCCTTGCCGGGCCGGGCGGCGGCAACGATCCGCTGGAACAGCAACTCAGCGCCCTGGAAGATCAGTTCCGCGACAAACCCGCCGCGCCCCCCGCAACGCGCGGCGAGAAGGTCCCCAACCCGCTTGCCACCGATCCGCTGGCCGCGGAATTGGGTTTGGACAGCCCGTCGCCCGCCTCCGCATCCGACGATCCCCTGGCCGCTGAATTGGGGTTGGACAACCAAGCCCCGGCACCTGCGCCGGCCGATCCGCTGGCCGCCGAACTGGGACTGGACAGCCCCGCAGCACCTTCGGGCGCCGCCGCATCCGACGACCCCCTGGCCGCCGAACTGGGCCTCGACGCACCCGCCGGAGACACCCCCGGCGGCGCCGCGGCCAATGATCCCCTGGCGCAGGCGTTGGGCGACTTGCTGGGCTCTACGGCGCCGACCCCCGCCGAGGCCGAGCCGCCGAAAGCAACGCCATCGGAAATCCTGGCAGCCCTGCCCCAGGGCTCGGAAGTCCGCCTCGATGCCGAAGGCCGCCCGGTCCTGCCCGCCGCCTGGACCCTGCCGGTGGTTCTCCCGGGCCAGGCGCCGCCGGTCCAGGACCTGGCCAGCGCCTACATCACCCCGGCCAGTTTCCGCGCCGATTTCGACCGCCGGTCGGCATCCGCCGGCGAACTGGGGCCGCTGCCGCCGGGCGCCAACGCGGCGTCGGCTTGGCCGGTGACGAAGATTCAAATGGCCGACGGCAAGGTCGTTCAGGCACCGGAGCCGACCCTGGCGCCCGCCAATTCAGGCCCCCGATCGGCGCTGGCCAATCAGGGCCAGCCACTTGAGGGCGTGACCCTGTCGCTGGGCGCCGGGACCAGCCTTTACAACACCTTCGTCCCCGCCAATGCTGCAGGCAGCGAAGGCGTGGCGCCGGAATGTATCGACAAGGCCGAGGGACGGACCAAATTCTGCATCAAGGAATTGCAATGGCCCGCCTATCTCGAGCCCAGCTTCCTGGTCTCGACAATCCTCTACACGGGGACGGGATCGGTCGTCCGCTTCGACGACGGCGC
Organism: Rhodospirillaceae bacterium; assembly: GCA_002696205.1. GTDB lineage: Bacteria > Pseudomonadota > Alphaproteobacteria > Rhodospirillales > Casp-alpha2 > UBA1479. Next base: position 7,156 of record NZRL01000104.1, read on the forward strand.
ACCGACACGCATGCAGGTGGTGTTCGGCGCCGACGGCTTCGATGAAATCGCCGATTGGCTGGTCCGCCGCTTCGGCCCGCCGACGGCAACGGTCACGCGATCCGTCGCCCCCTTCGGCCAGACGCGGCGGGACAACCCGACGATGATCTGGCGGGCCCTCGACCGGGTCACGCAAAAGACCGTCTCGCTAGAAATACGCCGTTTCGACGATACCCGGGACGGCTTCCCGGATATCCGCAACGGCGTCATGATGCTGTATCGCGAAGGCACACCCGGCATTTTCCCGCAGGTCTCCGTCCACGAACTGATGCGCTTGAAGCGGACGGGCTGACCCCGCCCGCGTCTACTCCGCGGCGCTTTCCATCTTCGGCCGATCCAGGGTGAAGACCGTATCGACCCGCGCGTAATCCATGTAACCGAGGCGGGCGATGGGCTGAACCTTGGCCATGTCGACGAAGCCGTCTGTCAGGACGCCGTCGTCGATATGCAGGCCGACGACCCGGCCGAAAACGACCCTGTTGCCTTCCTCGCGCTCGTTGTGCGGCATCACCACGGTCTGGTGGTAGACGCATTCGATATGGATGGGTGACGCCTTGATGCGGGGCGGCTTAACCAGCTGCGACGGCTCCGTCTCCAGACCCGCCAGGGCGGCTTCGTCCTCACCGGCAGGCAGCGCCAGGCTGGACAGGTTCATTTCCTCGCGCAGTGCCCAGGTCGACATGTTGCAGACGAATTCGCCCTGTTCTTCGCAGTTGGCGACCGTATCCTTGGCCGGGCCTTCCGGGCGCGGGCCGCCGGAGAACATGACCATCGGCGGGTTCTCACCGCAGGCATTGAAATAGCTGTAGGGCGCCAGATTGACCGCGCCGTCGGCGTTGATCGTGGTGATCCAGCCGATCGGACGCGGCGCCACACATGCCTTCCACGGATTACGCGGCAGGCCGTGGTCCTTGGTCTTCATATCCCAGAACATGGACGGTTTCCTTTTTTGTCGATCGAGTCGCGGCGCCGACGAACGAGCGCCCGGATGGCCCGAGCCTGCCCCATCCCTGGCGGGCCCGTCAACGGGACGGAACCGCAGGGCAGTCGGAAGCGACAAACCGGGCGGATCAAGCGGCGCGGACGTGGGTCAGGAAGCTCTGGATCACCGTGCGCAGTTGGCCCGACATTTCCTCCAACTCACGCGAGGTATCCAGCACGTCGTTGGCGACCGCGCCGGATGCCTTGGCGGATTCCGACACCGTCGCGATGCTTTCCGCCGCCGAGGAAGCGCCCTGTGTCGCATCTTCGACCCGATGGGCGATCTCGGCCGTGACCTTGACCTGTTCCTCGATGGCGGCGGAGATGCCTTCGGCGACCTGGGCGATCTCGCCGACCTTGACCGACACGGTCTCGATCACCTGCACGGCGTCGCGGGTTGCCGCCTGAACACCGCCGACCTGTTCCTCGATCTCGCCGATGGCGCGGGACGTCTGCTGGGCCAGGCTTTTGACCTCGGCGGCGACCACGGCGAACCCCTTGCCGGCGTCGCCGGCGCGGGCCGCTTCGATGGTCGCGTTCAGGGCCAACAGATTGGTCTGTTCGGCGATATCGTTGATCAGGCTGACCACGTCGCCGATGCGGTTCGCCGTGCGGGACAATTCGGTGATCCGCGACCCGGCCTGACGGCTGTCGTCGACGGCGGCCTGGACCTTTTCCGACGACAATCGGATCTGCTGATCAATTTCCGAGAACGACATGGACATCTGCTCCGCCGCCGATGCGACGGATTGGAAATTGACCGCAGCCCTTTCCGTAACCGTGGAAACGGTGACCGCCTGTTCGGTCGTCCGCTCGGCATTCTGGTTCATGCTGGCCGCCGTATGGCCCATGCGCTGAATGCATGTCCCGAAGGTATCGAAGACCTGCTTCACCTGATCGTCGAAATCGGTCGTCAGGCCGGCGATGGCGATGGCGCGATTGGACTGGCGTTGCTGTTCGGTGTCACGCTCGGCACGCAGACGCTCGGCCTCTTCCTGTTCCCGGCGGAAGACGTCAAGCGCGGATGCCAACTGGGCGACTTCGTCATGGGTTGCCGCCAGGTCCGGCGCGACACCGTCGCCCGCCCTCGAGATCATCGCCGCCACGTCGTCCTGCAGACGTTTCAGGGGCCGCACGATGCTGCGGCCCAGAAGCCAGGCCAGCGCCGCCGCCAACAACACACCGGAGATACCGACGATCAATCCCCATTGGACCGCCGCTTGTGAGTCCTCGGACAGCCCGACAAACCCTTGTGTCTGCCGGGCGATGGCGGCACCGCGCAAGTCCGCCGCCCCCGCCTGCAAGGCGTCCATCGCGGCCTTGAACTGGTTCCATGAATCCGTCGTGCCCTGGAGCGCGCCGACGAAACCGGCGACGCCTTGGCGCAGGGTATCGACGTCTCGCCCGGCAAAACGGGCAACCCGCTGTTCGCGCCGGGGCAGGCCCTTTTCCTTCATCATCGTCCGCACGGCCCCGACCGTGTCGGCCAGGGATGAAACCGCCTCCGCCGCCGGTTCCGCCTGCGCAAGGTCGCGCGATACGGCAAGGTTCAGGCTCGCCTGCAAGGCGTTCCGGGCGTGCTTCTCCACATCCACGGCCAGCTTTGGCGCGGCCCGGTCGTCGTAGGCCTTCAACCATTCGACCAGGCGCCCGGCCGAGGGCGGCAGCTTTTCCGCCGCCAACAGGATCACCTCGGCTCCTTCCTTGTCGCCGGAGATACGGCGGACGACATCGGCCAACAGGTCCCGGGCCTGGGCCTGCTTTTCGGCGAGCGCCTCCGCCGCTGTCGCGTCGCCCGCGTCCGACAGCGTCTTCTGCATGACGGCACCCGCATCGGTCAGCATCGCCAATGCGGCGTCGATTGCGGCGGCATCGGGCTCGGTCTTTGAATCGCGGAACTTGTTCACTGCCAATGAAAGTTCGAAGAGGCGGAATGCGTAATCGTTGGCGGCGCCGACCCGATCGACTTCGCCGATCAATGCGTCACCCGTTCCGGCGAACCGATGGAAACGGTCCAACGACAACGCCACCACGACCACCATCAATACGATGACCGACGTGAACCCAAGAAAGGTTCGAAACCCGATAGAAGTCCGCGTGATCGACATGGCCGTTGTTCCCCAATCAGTTGCCGTAGCGACCGCCCACGACGGCCAGCGACCATTCGTGCAATTGGTCCGGCGCAAAGTCTCTCCGACGCCTTCGCAGTTGCACAATATGCCTTTTGGCCAAGGCACGGCCGGGCCGCCCCGGTTCAGCCGAAGGCGTGCCGCAAGTATTTAGAATTGCGGGGAATTCCGGCTCATGCCGGTTGATTGAAATTTTTATGACAGGCCGCTTTTGGCCCGAAGGCACGGGCAGATTAGGCGGGAGTCAGCGCCTCGCCCGCCTCGAACGCCCGGCGCAGTTCTTCAGGGACCTGGCGGCTTTTGTTGGCGGCATAGTCGAAGAACACCAGCACCGCTTCGGAGGTCGCGACGACCGTGTCGCCCGCGAACAGGCCCTGGCCCAGCCCGTAGGAGCTGTTGCCGAGACGCAAAAGCCGCGTGCCGACCCGGACGAAGCCGGGATAGTGGAGCTGATTGACGTAGCTGATCTGCACGCTGACGATGGCCGAGCGCGGCTCGATCCCCAAATGACGGCGCATGGCGCTCAGATAGTCCACCCGGCCCGCCTCGCAATACTGGGCGAAAGACGTGTTGTTGACGTGCGCGTTGGAATCCTGATCGGAAAAGCGGATGGAGACGTCGGTCCACCAGGCAAAGCTGGCGGGATCTTTGAGGTCGATGGCGGGGGCGTTGGTATCGGGCAAGACGGTCGGGCTCCTGCTGGTGCGGATGGGCGTGCAGGGTTTTTAGCCGGGATCGCGCGAGATGCAAATGCTCAGTGCCGGAAACGCCCCACACCGTCCCCTTCCGCCATCCATTCGCGGATCACGCGGACCGTCTCCGCCGGATAGGTCTCGACCAGGTGATGAACATGGCCGCGCAGCTGTGGGCTGATCCGCCCGACGCGCGGATTGCTGAGCGCCGAGGGCGCGAAATCGGGTTCGGGCGGATGATCGGGGGCGAAAGGCGGCGCGGGTTCGGCCATTTCCGGGCTTTGGAAAACATAGTTAACGGGCAGCCCATCATACGCCCGGCGACGGCATTCAGGCAAAAAAAACACCGGGCGGTGCGGCCGGCCCGGTGTGGATTAGGTAAAGAGTGAATCTCATCTGATGCCTGTTATAGGAAATCGGGCCCGGCAACGATGTGATGAGAGTCACTTCATCCAATTTTTTCTAATAAAACGAGTCCCGGGCCCGATAACCCTTTGATTTCTTGAGGCCTAGCCGATGGTGTTCTTGAAGAAATCAAGCGACCGCTGAAGCGCCAGATCGGCCGAAGCCTTGTCGTAGTGCTTGCCGCCGACGCGGGCGAAGGCATGATCCTGGCCTTCGTAATCGTAAAGCGTCGCCTTCGGATTGCCGTCGAGGGCCGCATGCACGGCAGCCTGCTGATCCTTCGGCACGAATTCGTCCTCGGTCGGGATGTGCAGGAGAACCGGGGCTTTCAGATCCTCCCCCGTGTGGTCCGGCAGCATCACGCCATAGTAGCCGACGGCGGCATCGATGCTGGTCCGCGTCGCCGTCAGGAAGGCGAGCCGCCCACCCAGGCAGAAGCCGACCGAACCGACCTTGCCGGTGCAGCCCTCGACCCCGCGCAGCGCCTGGGCCGTCGCCTCCAGATCGTCGACGCCCTTGTCCAGATCGAAGCCGTTGAACAGTTCGAACGCACGCGCCCATTCGGCTTCCGTCTGATCGGTCAGTTGAATGCCCGGCTCCTGGCGCCAGAAAATATCGGGGCAGAGGGCGACATAACCGGCCGCCGCCCAGCTGTCGGTGATTTCGCGCATCACCTGGTTCACGCCGAAGATTTCCTGAATGACCACGACGCCCGGCCCCGTGCCGCTTTCCGGCATGGCCAGATAGCCCATGAAGCTGCCGCCGTCCGATGCCTGAATGGTGATTTCCTTGCCGCTCATGTGATCGCGAGCCTCCCTTTCGATTCGTGTCGGTTTTCGGCCCGGCCGCCGTTGGCCGGGTGGGCGCAATGCGCCCGCGTGCGGGCATCTTAATTTCCGGGCTGGCCTCTGTCACCGCTTTGGGGCGACGATTGTACACAATCCGTCCCCATTTCTTGCCGGAGCGAGCCCATGTCCTCTGCCGTCTCCCCCTGGCGCTGTCCCATGTGCCATCAGCCGTCCGAACAGGTCGCCGTGCACGGCCATGTGCAATGCCGGGTCTGCGGCCAGAACGTCGATCCTTGCTGTTCCGGCGAGACGGCCTGCCCGGTCGACACCGCTTCCCCCGGCGGTGATCTTTCGCTAAGACAGGGACCGGGGCAGACCGACTAACAACAGAAAATCCGGGAATCCGGTGAGGAAACAGAACATGCCACAAGGTCAAACGGGAGCGCGGCTCCTGGTCGAAACGCTGGTCTCCAACGGGGTGGACCGCGCCTTTCTCGTGCCGGGCGAGAGCTATCTCGCCGTGTTGGACGCCATGGTCGACGCGCCGGGCATCGATCTCGTCGTCTGCCGCCAGGAAGGCGGCGCCGCCATCATGGCCGAAGCCGACGGCCAGATGACCGGCAAGCCGGGCATCTGCTTCGTGACGCGCGGTCCGGGGGCGACCAACGCCTCGGCCGGGGTGCATATCGCGTTTCAGGATTCGACGCCGATGATCCTGTTCATCGGCCAGGTTGCCCGCCATCAGGTCGAACGCGAAGCCTTTCAGGAAATCGACTATCGCCGGATGTTCGGCCAGATGGCGAAATGGGTCGCCCAGGTCGAAGACCCGGCGCGCATGCCCGAGTACATCAGCCATGCCTTCCACGTCGCCATGTCGGGCCGTCCGGGCCCGGTGGTGATCGCCCTGCCCGAAGACATGCTGACCGAGGAAGTCGCCGAGCCCGTGACCATCCCCGGCCCGGCCCATGTCATCCAAGCCCATCCGGGGCCGACCCAGATGGCCGAGCTTCGCGCCATGCTGGCCGAGGCCGAACGCCCCTTCCTGATGCTGGGCGGCGGCAGCTGGACCGAACAGGGTGCGAAGGACATCGTCGCCTTCGCCGAAGCCAACAACATTCCGACGGGCGTGTCGTTCCGCCGCCAGGACCTGATCCCCAACGATCATCCGCTCTATGCCGGTGACGTCGGCATCGGCATCAACCCGAAACTGGCCGAACGGGTGCGGAATTCGGACCTGCTGATCGCCGCCGGGCCGCGCCTGGGCGAGATGACGACGGGCGGCTATACCCTGATCGACATCCCGGAGCCGAAACAGCGCCTGGTCCACATTCATCCGGGGGCCGAGGAACTGGGCCGCGTCTACCGCGCGACCCTGCCGATCAATTCGGGCATGCCCGGCTTCGCCGCCGCCGCGCGGGCCATGGAGCCGGTGACGGGCCGCTGGGACAATTGGGCCGGCGGCGCGCATGGCGAGTATCTCGCCTGGACCGAGCCTTCTCCGGTGCCGGGCGACGTGCAGTTGGGCGACATCGTTTCCTGGCTGCGCGACGAACTGCCGCCGACCGCGATGATCTGCAACGGCGCCGGGAACTACACGGCGTGGATTCACCGGTTCTACCGTTATCGCGGCTACGCCACGCAGCTGGCGCCGACATCCGGGTCCATGGGCTACGGCGTGCCGGCGGCGGTCGCGGCCAAACTGCGCCACCCGGACCGCGACGTGGTCTGTTTCGCCGGTGACGGCTGTTTCCTGATGACCGGCCAGGAATTGGCGACCGCGGCGCAGTACAACGCCAAGGTCATCTTCATCGTCGTCAACAACGGCATGTACGGCACCATCCGCATGCACCAGGAACGGGATTATCCGAACCGCGTGTCCGGCACCGGCCTGGCCAACCCGGATTTCGTGGCGCTGGCCAAGGCCTATGGCGGGACCGGCGAACTGGTCACCGAAACGAGCCAGTTCGCGGATGCTTTCGCCCGCGCCCAGGCCGCCGATTCGCTGGCTTTGATCGAATTGCGCACCGATCCGGACGCGATCACGCCCTCGACGACGCTGTCGGCATTGCGTGCCCAGGCCGAAGGCAAAGGGGCCTAAGGGACCACTAAAGTCCCCGAACCCATCGTATCGATCATCGCCCCGTGGCTCCTTCGGTCACGGGGCGATGTCGCTTATCACCAATGGCGGGTTCCACGCGCCGAAAAAACACATTAGATTAAAACGATTAGGTGCTTCGGCGAAGGAGGGATCGCCGCATGGCGAAGCGCAGAGGCCCGCTCGGGCAACTGTTGATCGGTTTCATCCTGCTGTTGATCGTCGCCGCTGGGGCGGGGATCGGCTTGGCTATTTTCTATGACGATGACGCCTTTGCCTCGCAATTGCGGTCGGCCGGGCTGCCCGAGGCACAGATCGCCAAGGTTTTGGATATGAAGGCCCGGATCAAGGACAAGGCCGACATTCATCCCGCTGACGCCGTGTTCGTCGCACGCTCCATCTGGTGGGACACCCGGGACACCTTCGACTTGAACCTGACGGATCAGGTGACGCGCAATCTGCCGCGCGTTCGCCACGTCACCCAGACCGAAGCCATGGCGCGGCCCGACGACCCCAAGGAGCCCCATGGCGAGGAAAAGACCGACGCCCCCATGATGGCCGAAGGCACGCAGCCTGAAACCGCAGCCCCGGAGGCTCAGCCAGAGCAGCAAATGGCCGAACCGCAGCCGGGCGGCGAGAGCCTGCCGTCCGATATTCAGCGCGAAGGTGGCGAGCAGGCCCAGGGCAGTGGCGAAACCGCAGCAGCCATGCCCGAAACGCCGGGCACGATGCCCGACAGCCCCGCCACCATGCCGGAGCCCGCCGCCGAAGAAAAACCCATGGCCGAGGCCGCCCCCGCCCCCGAGCCGATGGCGCCCGCCGAACCGGCGGCACCCGCCGCACCGGAAGCCACGGACAAACCCATGGACCTGAACAACCCACCGGCCCCGGTGGCCGAGGCCGCCGAGCCGGCGCCCGCCGCCCCCGAACCGGCACAGGAAACCGCCGCCGTGCCGCCCGCCGCCGCAACCCCTGCCGCGCCGCCGCCGGCCACGGCCGAGGAGCGGATCGCCGAGGCCGACCTGACCTACAAACGTGCCCTGGCGCTGTTCGCCAACGCCAAAACGAACGAGGAAAAGGCCGAGGCCGCGAAACTGTTCGCCCAGGCCGCCATCGGCGGCCACCCGGGGGCGCAGTATTCCATCGGCGTCATGCATTACAACGGCACCGGCGTCGCCAAGGATTATGCCAAGGCTGCCGAATGGTTCGGCCGTGCGGCGGAAAAAAGCAACGCCGCCGCCCAGTACAACCTGGGTATCCTCTATTACAACGGCCAGGGCGTGCCCAAGGACGACCGGCTGGCCTACAAATGGATCAGCGCCGCTGCGGAAAACGGCGACCAGAAAGCCATCGTCGCCCGCGATGCGTTGAAGAAAGCCCTGCCCGCCGACGTCACCAAGCCGGCGGCCCCGACCTTCGACAGCGGGCTGCCCGCCAGTTCGCCGGCCGGCCCCGGCGGCACACCGATCGAGATCGCCCCCACGAAATAACCGGGCCCCGAAGCGCCCAGGGAAGCCCGATCAGGCCCGCCCCGACGGCCCCATGCCGTGCGGGTCCGGCGGCGGCGTCGGCACGGCGCCGCGCATCCGTTCGCGGTGCAGAATGTACAGTCCGCTGGAAATCAGGACGGCCGATCCCGCCCAGGTCCAGGCATCCGGCAGGTCCCCCCACAGGATGAAGCCCAGGCCAACGGCGAAGACCATGTTGAAGTACTTGAACGGCACAACCAGCCCTGCCTCGCCGAAACGGAAGCTTTCGATGATCAGGAAATAGGCCCCGCCCATCAGAAAGCCCGACAAGGCCATTAGCCCCAAATCGTTCGGTGTGACCGGCGTCCAGCCCCAGGGCAACGTGCAGAGCCCGCCGATGGCGGCGGCGGCGGTACTGGTGGTCAGAAGCGCGTTGGAATGTTCCGTCGAGGTCGCCCCCCGGGTCACCAGGTCACGCACGGCGCCGAACATGGCGGAAGCCAGCGGAAAGATCGCCGCCCATTGCATGGCGTCGCTGCCGGGGCGGACGACGATCATGACGCCGGTGAATCCGGCCAGGACGGCCGCCCACCGCCGCCAGCCCACCGGCTCGCCGATCATCACGGGCGCCAGGGCCGTCACGAACAGCGGCCCGGCAAAGACGACCGAAATCGCCTGGGCCAGGGTCAGGTACTGCAAGCCGGTGACGAAGGCGTAGGTGCCAAAGACAACAACCACTCCCCGCACGACATGCAGGCGCGCATTGTGAATACGAAGACTGTTGAGCCCGCCGTAGAAGCGCACGAAGACAGCAATGATGAGAAAAGAAAACATCGCGCGGGTGAACAGCAACTGCCCGACGGGATAGCCCGAGGTCAGCCACTTCATGACCGCGTCGTTCATGGTCAGGAGCATGCCCCCCGCCATCATCAGGGCGATGGCGCGGCCGGGCGCGCTGGAACCTTTCACGGCAGTCATCAGGGGCATGTCGGGGAACCTTCGTTGGCTCGAAATGGGCGACCGGCGCGTCGACCCGCGCCGGAGGATGGGACCGCGATACTAACCGTACAATTGGTTGACGATAAAGACGGCAGCGCCGATTCCCGCAATATCGGCCAGCAAGGCCGCGATCAGGGCGTGGCGGATGCGGCGGATGCCGACCGCGCCGAAATAGACCGCGAGGACGTAGAACGTCGTTTCGGTCGAGCCTTGGAAGGTGGAGACCAGATAGCCGACCAGGCTGTCCGGTCCATGGGCCGGATCCTGAATGATCGAGGCTAGCACCCCATAAGCCCCCGAGCCCGACAACGGCCGCAACAGCGCCATGGGCAGGGCTTCCGCGGGCAGGCCGATCAGCTCCGTCACACTACCCAGGGGCCCGACCAGCATGTCCATCGCGCCCGACGCGCGGAACATGGCGACGGCGGTCAGGATCGCCACCAGATAGGGAATGATGCGGAGCGCGACGTTGAAGCCGTCCTTGGCCCCTTCGACAAAGCATTCGTACACCTGGACGCCCTTGGCCGCGCCGAAGCCCAGCAAGGCGACCATCAGGCCCGGCACGATCCAGGGCGCGATTTCCCGCCCATAGACGACCGTCAGCGGCACCAGCGCCCCGACCGTGACCAGCGCCGTGATCGAGACCCACAGCGGATAAGCTTCCGTGCCGTCGGTCTGCACGCCCTCGACCGCGTCCTGCGCCTCCAGCGCCGCTTCCTCGGTCGCCGGCGACGGGGCCGGGGCATTATCGGACGACAGGCGCGGCGCCCCGAAATACGAGGCCAGCAGCTTGGCGGAAACAATCGCCACGGCGGTCGAACAGATCGTCGCAAACAACGTCGTCGGCACGATCCCCGCCGGGTCCGTCGATCCGGCAGCGGCGCGCAGCGCGATCACCCCGGTCGGCAACAACGTGATGGACGACGTATTGATCGCGAGGAACAGCGCCATGGCGTTGGTCGCCGTGCCTTTGGTCGGGTTCAATTCATCTAGCTGCTGCATGGCGCGAATGCCGAAGGGCGTCGCCGCGTTGCCGAGTCCCAGGGCATTGGCCGACATGTTGAGGATCATCGAGCCCATCGCCGGATGATCGGCCGGAACGTCCGGGAACAGGCGGATCAGCAAGGGCCGCAGGACCTTTGCGATAATGCGCAGCAGGCCGCCCTCCTCCGCCACTTTCATGAGGCCCAGGAACAGCGCCATCACCCCGACCAGTCCGATGGCCAACGTCACCGCCCCGCCGGCGGCGTCGATCATCGACTTGCCCAGCAAGGCCATGGGCGCTTCGCCCATGCCGTCCCAGGCGATCTGGCGGACCGCGCCGATGCCGAAGGCGACGCCGACGATGGCGAGGAAGATCGCGTTCACTTGGGCGCCTCGCCGTCCCGCCCCGGATCGGGAGCCACGGTCTCGGCGGCTCCGGCCGTTTCGCCTTCGTCTGTTTCCAGGATGGGATCGGCCCCCATCACGGCCGACTTGCGAAGAACCTCGCGGTGCAGGATGTAAAGCCCCGAAGCAATGATCACCACGCTGCCCGCCCAGGTCAGAACGTCGGGCAGGTCGCTCCATATCAAAAAGCCCAGGATCGCTGCGAAGAACAGGTTGCAGTAGCGGAACGGGGCGAGCAACGCCGCCTCGCCGTACTGAAACGCCTCGATCAGCAGGAAATGCGCGGAGGTCCAGATCAGGCTGGCCATGATGATCATCAGCCAATGTTCGCCGTCCAGTTTGACCCATTCATAGGGCGGCATGAACAGCCCCGTCAGGGCGGCCAGCACCATCATGGTCAACAGCATGGAATGCGTCGTCTCGCGGCCCGATGCCCCCCGGGTGATCAGGTCACGGATCGATTCCCCGACCGCCGCCAGCAGGATCATCACCGCCGCCCATTGAAAGGCGTCGCCCGCCGGACGGACGATGATCAACACCCCGATGAACCCGGCGACGACCGCCGACCAGCGCCGCCAGCCGACGCTTTCACCGATGAATATGGGCGCCATGGCGGTCAGCAGGATCGGGCTGGCGAACAGGATCGACGTCGCCGTCGCCAGCGGCAATTCGCCGATCCCGATCAGATAGGAAAAGGTCGCGACCGCCGCCATCAGGCCGCGGGCGATGTGCAGCCGCCATTTCTGCGGCATCAGGGCCTTGGCACCGCGCGTGCCCAAGGTCGCCATGACCAGCGCGAAACCGGCGATGATGCCGCGGATGAACATGATCTGACCGGGCGGCAATTCCTGGGCCAGATATTTCAGACCGGCATCGGAAATGGTCAGCAACGCCCCGCCGGCAACGGCCAGAGCGATGGCCCGGCCCGGTGCCGCCGAGCCCTTCATGGCGTCCATGATGGCCATCAGCCGCGCCCCGTCATGAGAAGGAAAGAATCGATGATCATGGCGCGGAAAGTCGCTCGGGATAATCGGAAAACAGGCTTTCGACGCCCCAGGCGTAAAGGCCGGCCGCCTGGGCCGGGTCGTTCACCGTATAGACCCGCAGCGCATAGCCCGCGTCGATCACGCCGCGCGCCTGGGCCTCGGTCAGGTGTTTGGCGCTGGCATGCAGACCGGTGGCGCCCAGGGCCTCGCACCGCGCCTGCCAATCCGCCGGGAATTCCCAGACCAGCAACGCGCGCGGAAATTCCGGCGCCTGATCGGCGGCGGCCCCCAGGGCCTTTTCGGAAAAACTGGAAATCAGCGGGGCCGGCAGGTTGGCCGGCCAGGATTCCTGCAAGGTCTTGGCAGTAATCACGCCCGTCGTCGCGTCCTGTCCTTCGGACGGTTTCAATTCGACATTGGCGCCCATCCCCGTCCGCCCCAGCAGGGCCAGAGCCTCGTGCAGCGAAGGAATCCGCTGGCCCTTGAACGTCGGGCCGAACCAGGATCCGGCATCCAGGCCGCGCAGGTCTTCCCAGCGACGGTCGGCGAGCCGGCCCGTCCCGTCCGTCGTGCGGTCCAGGGTTTCATCGTGGAACAGGACCGGCGTGCCTTCGGCGGTCAACATGACGTCGAATTCGACCCATTCGATCCCCAATTCGTGCGCCGCCCGCAGGCCCGACAGGGTATTTTCCGGTGCATGGCCGGCCGCCCCCCGGTGGCCGACGACCTTGGGCAGGGCGGCACTTGGCAAATGGCGGGTTTCAGCGGTCACGGATGAATCCTGTTCATGAAAATCGTTGTCTTTCTGCCGATGAGCGAGCAGGCTGCCAATACCTTTCTCGCATGAACGCAACTGAATAACAAAAGAGGATTGGGATGGACGACTCTCTAAAGGATCGGGCACTCCGCTTTCACGCCGAGCCCGTACCCGGCAAGCTCGAGATCACCCCCACCAAACCCCTGGCCACGCAAAGCGATCTGGCGCTCGCCTATTCGCCGGGTGTGGCCTTCGCCTGCCTGGAAATCAAGGACGACCCCGAGGCCGCCGCGACCCTGACGGGGCGCCAGAATCTGGTCGCCGTCGTCTCCAACGGCTCGGCCGTGCTGGGCCTGGGCAATATCGGCGGCCTGGCGTCCAAGCCGGTCATGGAAGGCAAGGCCGTCCTGTTCAAGAAGTTCGCCGGCATCAACGTCTTCGACATCGAATTGAACGAGACCGATCCGGACAAGCTGGCCGATATCATCGCCGCCATGGAGCCGACCTTCGGCGCGATCAATCTGGAAGACATCAAGTCGCCGGAATGCTTCATCCTGGAAGAAACGCTGAAGAAGCGCATGGGCATCCCCGTGTTCCACGACGATCAGCACGGCACCGCGATCGTCGTCTGTGCGGCGATCACCAACGGCCTGCGGGTCGTCGGCAAGGAAATGTCCAAGGTCAAGGTCGTGTCCACGGGCGGCGGGGCGGCGGGCATCGCCTGTCTGAACCTGATGGTGTCCATGGGCGTTAAACGCGAGAACATCACCCTGGTCGATCACCTGGGCGTCGTGTTCGAGGGCCGGACCGAGGAAATGACCGAACAGAAGGCGCAATACGCCGCCAAGACCAACGCGCGGACCCTGGCCGAGGCAATGGTCGATGCCGACGTTTTCCTGGGCCTGTCGGCGGCCGGCATCCTGAAAAAGGAAATGGTCGCGACCATGGCGGGACGGCCGTTGATCATGGCGCTGGCCAATCCGGACCCGGAAATCCTGCCCGAAGACGCCCGCGAAGCCAATCCGGACGCCGTCATCTGCACCGGCCGGTCGGACTATCCGAACCAGGTCAACAACGTGCTTTGCTTCCCGTTCATCTTCCGGGGCGCGCTCGATTGCGGCGCCACGACGATCAACGAGGAAATGAAACTGGCCGCCGTGCAGGCGATCGCCGACCTGACCATGGCAGAAAGCTCGGAAACCGTCGCCCGCACCTATTCGGGCGAGGACCTTCGGTTCGGCGCCGACTATCTGCTGCCGAAACCTTTCGACATGCGCCTGATCGTCCAGGTCGCGCCCGCCGTGGCGAAGGCGGCCATGGATTCCGGCGTCGCCAAGCATCCGATCGAAGATTTCGACGCCTACCGCGACGAGTTGGAACGCTTCGTCTTCCGCTCCGGCATGTTGATGAAGCCGATCTTCGACCGCGCCAAGCAGGACCCCAAGCGCCTGGTTATCGCCGAGGGCGAAAGCCACCGGGTGCTGCGCGCGACCCAGGTCCTATGCGACGAAGGCATCGCCAAGCCGATCCTGGTCGGCCGGCCCGACGTCATCGAAATGCGGATCGAGCGATTGGGCCTGCGCATTCAGCCGGAACGGGATTTCGAGATCTGCAACCCGGAGAACGATCCCCGGTACGAGGAATACTGGCGCAGCTACCACGCGGTGATGGAGCGCAAGGGTGTGTCGCCCGGCGCCGCCCGCCAGATCATGCGCACCAACAACACGGTGATCGCGTCGACCATGCTGAAACGCGGCGAGGCCGACGCCATGCTCTGCGGCGTCGTCGGGCGCTACGATTATCACCTGCGCTATCTGGTCGATATTATCGGTAAGGCGCCGGGGGTTCAGGACGTGTCGGCGTTGAGCGTCCTGTTGCTGCCCAAGGGCACGTTCTTCCTGGTCGATACCCAGGTCACCCATTCGCCCTGCGCCGAGGAACTGGCGGAAATGACCATGCTGAGCGCTGATTTCGTGCGCCGGTTCGGCGAAACGCCCAAGATCGCCCTGCTGTCCCATTCCAATTTCGGGGCCGACGACACCCCCGATGCGCAAAAGATGCGCGACGCCCTGAAGATCCTGCGCGACCGCGCGCCCGATCTGGAGGTCGAAGGCGAAATGCAGGCCGACGCCGCCATCGACGAAGAAGTCCGCAACCGCATCTTCCCCAATTCGAAGCTGAGCGGCATGGCGAACCTGCTGGTCTTCCCCAACCGGGAAGCCTCCAACAACGCCTTCAATCTTCTGAAATCCCTGGACAACGGCCTGCCCATCGGCCCGATCCTGATCGGCACGGACATGCCCGCCCATATCCTGACCAGCGCCGTGACCGCCCGCGGCATCGTCAATATGGCGGCCCTTGCCGTGGTCGACGCACAGGTTCGCGGCCGGCTGATCTGACCGCATTCAAGAGGCGGCGGCGCGTCAGCCCATCAAATGCAGGTGGCGCCGATTCTGATCGTCGCCGGACGGCGGTGGGGAGGCATGATCGTCCGGGTCGGCGTCCTCGGCCTTCTGATCCGCCAAGGGCAGGATGATGCGGACCATGGTCCCGCCTTCGGGCGTGCTTTCGATGGACATGTCACCACGTAGCGACGCGATGGAACTCTGCGCCACCGCCAGGCCGATGCCCGCCCCTTCGTGCGATCGGGTCAGACCACTGTCCATCTGATAGAACGGCTGGGTCGCCTGACGAAGGATATCCGGCGACATGCCGGAGCCCGTATCGGCAACGGCGACGATCAGGTTTTCCCGCGTCCGGCTGACGGTGACCTGAACCTGATCCCCGGCCTCGCAGAACTTCACCGCATTGTCGATCACCGGACGAACCGCCAGGCCCAGAACCTCCGGATCGATCAGGGTCCGCCCGAGGTCTTCCGAAAGACGCAGATCGAAGGCGATGTTCCGCGCCTCGGCGATGGTCGAGAACCGCAGGCAGAGCGAGCCGAAGAAGGCATGCAGATAGATCAAACGGGGGTTCAATGCCTCGGCGTTCGAGGTCTGGGCCAGGCAAAGCAAGCCGTCGACCAGTTCCAAGAGGCGCTGGCCGCTGTCACGGATATGCTGTGCATAGGTCCGGGTGACGTCATTGATGCCGTCGTTCCGGTACAGCATGACGTCGGCGAACCCGATGATGCCGTTGAGCGGCGTGCGCATTTCGTGGCTCATGTTGCCGAGAAACCGTTCCTGCGCCGCCATGGCGATCTGCGTCTGGCGCAGGGCCGTGCGCAATTCTTCCTGGCGGGCCTCGAAATTGACCGCGTGGCGGATACAGCGCGCCAGCAGGGTCGGGCGGATTTCATCCTTGGATAGGAAATCGAAGGCGCCGATGGCCAGGGCCTCGTCTTCCGCCGCGCGGGATTCATAGCCGGTCATCAGGATGAAGGGGGCATGGCTGCCGTCCAATTGGCAGTTGCGGATGAACTCGATCCCCGTCGTCGCGCCCAATCGGTAATCGACGAAAACAGTGGTGTAGTAGCGGTCGCGCAAGGCCTCGACCGCCGCTTCCGGATCGTCGAGACAGGTCAGTTCGTATTCTCCGCCCGGCAGGGCGAGCGCCAGGAAATCCGCGAAGATTTCATGAAAATCCGGGTCGTCGTCGACCAGCATGAATCTCGGATCGGCCCCGATCATGACGTGGCCTCCGGCAGAACCGAGACTTCCGACCAATAGGTACAGATATTCTGAACCTTTGTGACGAGATCGGTAAAGGAGAACGGTTTGATGACATAGGATTGCGCGCCCTGGCGATAGGTTTCCTCGACATCCTTTTCGCTGGTCGAAGTGGTGAAAACGATCACGGGGATATCGGACAGGCTCTCATCACTCTTGATCTGTCGCAAGGCCCCGTGGCCATCCAGGCGCGGCATATTGAGGTCGAGCAGGATCAAGTCCGGCCGAGGGGCATCGACTTCACCTTCAAAGGAGCCCGCGTGATGAAGGTAATCGAGCAGTTCCACACCGTCGTTAACGAACCGGAGGTCTTCATAGACACCTGCCGCCTTGAAAGCCATGGTGATCATCTCCTGGTCCTCGACATCGTCGTCGGCCACAAGAAACCGCCTAACGTCAGACTGCTTCCGCATGAAGCCTCCCCTCCTCTTCGACGGGCATTTCTTCCGGCCTCTCCGTGGCCGGGGGCAAATGAATGGTAAACTCGGCACCGCGATCCGGCACGCCGCGGGCAGTGATGGTCCCGCCATGCCGTTCGATGATCCGTTTGACGATCGATAGGCCGACGCCTGAACCTCCCCGCTCTCCCCGCCGGTGCAGGCGCACGAAGGGTTTGAAGATTTCGCCGGCATACTTTTCGTCAAAGCCGATGCCATTGTCGGTCACCGTGATGGTGACGCCATCGGGATCGGCGATACCCCGCACCGTGATATCGGGCGGATAACCGGCACGGGCGTACTTCTGGGCGTTCTCGAACAGGTTGGCGAACACTTGGGACAGCATCGACGGATCGCCGTCGATTTCGGAAAGCGGCGGGATAAATTCGATGGTGATCCGGCCGTCGACCGTATCCAGGTTTTCCTGGGCCAGGGCCGCGCAATCCTCAATCAACGCGTGCAGTTCGATGCGCCCCTTGTTCATGGGCCGCGACCCGCGCCGGGAATATTCCAGAAGGTCGCGGATCAATTGGCGCATCTGCCCGGCGGCACGGGCGATGCGGTCCAGGCGCGCGGTCAGATCGGGATCGTCGGCGGCGCCTTCGCGCAGGCCGATCAGGTCGATGTTCGATTGAATCTTGCGCAGCGGTTCCTGCAGGTCGTGCGAGGCGACATAGGCGAAGCGCTCCAATTCCTCGTTCGCGGTGGAAAGGCCGTCGGCATGGGTCAACAATTCCCGTTGCTGCGCCTCGATCCGGGCGGTCAACTGCCCGATCCGGTCCTCGACATTGCGGAAAGGCATGTTCTCGAACCCGCCTGGGGCGGGGGCGCCATCTTCATGAGTCGCGAACTTCGCCTCGATCCGCGCCAATCCATCCTGGGCGGCATGCAGCGCCTTAACCCGCAAGCGCATCGCCAGGAGCAGCCATCCCAGCGCCACCGCGAACAGCAGCATGGCACCGGCCTTCACCACGTCGAACTCCGCATGGTGGCGGCGGTCCTCGACCAATGCCTGCAGTTTTTCCTGCAAGGCGAGCCGTTCGCGGTAGATCGCTTCGAACAAGGCCTTCAAATCGGCGGCGGCCGGGCCGTCGTCGATTTTGACCGCACGATCGACTTCATCCGTGGGAATGCCGCTGGAGATCAGGCGGATGGCGAAATAGGCGTTGGAATGATAGAGATCCAACGTCTGGCGCAACTGCTCCGTATGCAATTTGAGGCCGGGGTTCAACGCCACCAGGTCGTCCAGCGCCGCCAGGGCCGATTCCAGGTTCTTCTGGGCAAGCCGCAGCTTGCCTTCGTCCCGGCGCAGGACGCCGTTCTTGAAATTATGGATGAAGCGGGTGTAGCCGATTTCGCGTTGGATTTTCGAGAACGCCGCCAGTTCGGACACGATGGCGGACTGGGCGGTATCGATATCCTTCAGCGCGCCTTCCTCGCGAAGGCTGTGGTAGGCGACATAGATCGCGGCAACGAACAGGCCAATGCCGAGAAGCATCAAAGCCAACAGTGTCCGTTCAATCGCGTTTCTGGTCTGAACCATCCACCTGGGACCTTATTCGTTTTCTTTGGCGCAGCCCGCCGGTCACCCGCCGGCTACGCTTCGGTCTCCTTCTCCCGTGTCCCAAGCACTCTCTCAATACATTAGATTTATGGGTCTGCTTTTGATCTGTATCAATTAGCCATAGGTTATAGGTGCCGCATGAAGGAGATATCGGGACGCAGGTTTTTTATCGCATAGCGTGCATTTGTTCCTTCTGAGATATGGGCTCAACCACTGATTGGGCATCGAAGAAGGTCTGGGCTAGGCATGGGCCGGTCAAAAGCCGCCCGAAGGCGGCGCGGCACTTACGTTCGCAGCCGCTGTGCGTCGAGAAATTCGCCGTACTTCAAATCGGCGCGGGCGATGTCGTGCAGAATATCGTGAAAGCAGATGCGCAGGTCCTGAAGGCTGGCGTAGCCCTGTTCCCGCATGGTCTCGATCAGATCGCGCACCCGCGACAGGCATTCCTGGTGGTGCTCGCGATGCCATTCCAGGCCGTGATAACCGAGTTCGGCCATTTGGTCTTCTTCGTATTTGAAATGCGACGTCAGGCGGGCGACGAATGCCGAAAACAAAGACTCGAATTCCCGCAACTCGCCATCGACCAGTTGATCGGCGCAATCGTTGATCACATCGACCAGGCTTTCATGCTGTGGGTCGATGTCGCGAAAGTGGATATGGAACGCCTGCGGCAATATGAACTGCCGCGCGCCCGAACCGTCTGTCATTTTGTCGTGTTCCCCAAGCTGGCAACGCAAATTCATCACGTCGTACCAATGCTGCCCTATTCAACCCCCCTTTCATTCGGACAACTTCTGCGAAAAATAGACCAATATGAACAAAAACGTTTAGTCAGATATTTATTGGTAACATATTGAATTAAATATGTATTTTACCGTAGCCTAATGCAACTGCTGCGGTCAATAAAAACCACCGGCGCAGCCCGGCCTTTGGCTGCCCGTCCTGATGCACAAACCGTTTCCGTTTGGGTTTAAGAGCCCTCGGCGGCGTTCAACACCTGGCCCAGCGCACCCTCGACTTCCTTCAAGGCATCGGAAAGGTCATCGACCATCGCCGGCACCTGACCGCCATCGGGTTCGGTCCGCAAGGCGTCGTTCAGGGCCGCCGCCGCGCGATAGACCCGCTCCGCATGGATATTGCCGCTGACGCCTTTCAAGGAATGCGCCGTGCGTTCGGCGGTCTCGACATCGCCCGCCTGCAATGCGTCGGCGATGGTCTTTCCATAGTCCATGTACTTGGCGTGGAAATCGCCCAGCAACCGGCACAGCAGGGCGTCGTTGTTGCGCACCATGGCCCGCGCGGCCGAGAGATCGAAGCCCGCGATGGCATCCGGCAGGGCCGCCATCACCTGCGCGCCTTTTTGCGCCGGGCGGTTCATGGCCGCCCCTCTGCGCGCGGTCACGGGATCGGCACAGGGCGGCGGCGCGGCACTCTCCCGGGCGCTGACCAGACCGGCGAGCACACTGATGACCCGCGCCGGATCGATGGGCTTCGTCAGGTGTTCGTCCATGCCGACGGCAAGGCATTTGTCCCGTTCGGCGGCCAGGGCGTGCGCCGTCATCGCGACGATCGGCAAATCCTTGAACCGGTCCTCGGCCCGAATGCGCCGGGTCGCTTCGTATCCGTCCATTTCGGGCATCTGCAGATCCATCAGAACGGCGTCGACTCCGCCATCCATGACCTTGTCGACGGCCTGAACGCCGTTTTCAGCCAGGTCGACCCGGACCCCCTCGGCGATCAGCATCTCGCGGGCGACCTGGCGGTTGATATCGTTGTCGTCGACCACCAAAATCCGCACGCTCGGCGGAAGGCTCAGTTCCCGGTCCCGGCGCGCGGCGGCTTTTTGCGCCCGGCCGAATTGCGCCGTGAACCAGAACGTGCTGCCCGATCCGGGCGCGCTGTCGACCCCGATCGAACCGCCCATCAATTGAACCAGGTTCTGCGAAATCGCCAACCCCAGGCCCGTCCCGCCGAACTTGCGGGTCGTCGAGATATCGGCCTGGGTGAACGGGCGGAACAGCTTGGCCCGTGCTTCGGCATCGATCCCGATGCCCGTGTCGGCCACGGTAACGCGCAGACGGACGTCCTCGTCATCGGATTCCGCCAAGGCGACGCGAACGTCGACCCGGCCTTTTGACGTGAACTTCAGGGCATTGGTCGTCAGATTGCTGAGAACCTGGCCAAGCCGCAGGGGGTCGCCGATCAGGTCGAGCGGCACGTCCGGCGCGACGTCGAAGCTCAGATCGATGGGCTTTTCCGCCAGGCGCACCCGCATCATCGCCTCGGTCGTCGACATGACCTCGTCAAGGCGGAACGGCAGGGCTTCGATCTCCAACTGCCCGGCTTCGACCTTGGAGAAATCGAGAATGTCGTCGACCAGAGCCAGCAAGGTCTTGGAGGCACCTGAGATATTGCTCAGATAATCCTGCTGTTTGTCGGAAAGCGCCGTGGTCAGGGTCAACTGCGTCAACCCGATCATGGCGTTCAGCGGCGTGCGGATTTCGTGGCTCATATTGGCGAGGAAGGCGCTTTTGGCCTCGCTCGCTTCTTCCGCCGCGCGGCGCGCCTTGTTGATTTCTTCCTCGGCCTGCTTGCGCTGGGTGATGTCGCGGATGATCCCGACAAAGAACCGGTCATGATCCGTGCGCACCTCGGACAGGGCCAATTCCAGAGGAAACGCCTCGCCCGACCGGCGCAGACCGGTCAATTCCTGCGCCCGCCCATCGGCGTCGGCGGGCCGATCGGCCAGGATCGCCTCGACAACGCCGCGCCCGTCATCGCCGTTGTCCGGCGCGGCCAGCAATTCATGAAGGCCGGCACCGACCAGATCGTCGGCGCGGTCGCCGAAAATCATCTCGGCCGCCGGGTTGACGGACTGAACGACCCCGTCGGCGGTGATCGTGATGATGCCGTCGACCACATTGTCGACGATGGCCTGGATGCGGGCTTCGCTTTCCGCCAGTTCGCGGGTCCGCTGTTCGACCCGCGCCTCCAATTCCCGGTTCAGTTTGACGGCCTCGGCCTCCGCCGTCTTTCGCGCGGAGATATCCTGCACCAGGAGGATGTTATAGTGGGGCGTGCCGTCTGACCGCCGCACGCACATCGCGAAGATCACGGCGAACAGAATGCTGCCGTCCTTGCGGATGAAACGCTTTTCCATGGAATAGGTGTCGGAGCCTTGTTCCGCCATGGCCGTCTCGAACAACCGGATATTCGCCGCCACGTCCTCCGGATGCGTCAGGTCGACCCAGGTCAGGTCGGCCAATTCATCGCGGTCATAGCCCATCATGTCGCAGAACGTATCGTTGACGATGGTCCATTTCTTATCCGGCAGGGTATAGATGGCCGACCCGAAAAACGGGCTGTCGAAAAAGCGGCGAAACCGCCCCTTTCCGGTCAGATTTTGAATCTTCGCCGTCTCTGTCATTTTGACACCCAACTCACCTGGTTATTGCCGACGTAGCAATTTCCAAGCCAGTTTCGCGGAGGCGCGTGATCTCGCGCCTAGACCTTGAGCACGGAGAGGGATTCCTCGACCTCGCCCAACGCCACGGACAAATCTTCGACTTTTTCGAGAACCTGGCCATTCGCGGCGCCGGTGCGCAACGCGTCTTCGACCGTCCGCGCCGCGTCGAACACCCGTTTCGCGCGGATGTTGCCGCTGACGCCTTTCAGGGAGTGGGCTGTCCGCATCGCGGTGTCCGTGTCGCCGGCGTCCAGCGCCTCGATGATCCGGTCGTCATAGTCCATGTACTTGTCGTGAAAGTCCGACAGCAACCGCCCCAACAACACGTCGTTGTCCCGCAGCATCGCGCGCGCCTCTTCCAGATCGATCCCCGCAAGGGTCTCGGGCAGCCCTCCGGACGGTCCTGCAGCCTTTTCCATCGGCGCCGGGGCCACTGCTTGGGGCGCGGGCGCGGTCGGAGCAGACGCGGACGCCGTGGACGGCGCCTCCGCCTTGTCTGCCGTCGCGGTCCACCGCGTCAGGGTCTCGAACAGGACATCCGGATTGATCGGTTTCGCGACATGGTCGTTCATGCCCGCCTCCAGGCAATTGTCCCGTTCTTCATTCAAGGCATGGGCCGTCATGGCGATAACCGGCAGATCGGCGAACCGCGCGTCCTCGCGGATTTCGCGGGTCGCCTGAAAGCCGTCCAATTCCGGCATCTGCAAATCCATCAGCACCGCGTCGTAGTCGCCTTGCCGGACCATATCGACCGCCATGCGGCCGTTTTCTGCGATATCCACCGCGACCCCGGCGGCGGTCAACAGTTCGACGGCGACCTGTTGGTTGATCTCGTTGTCTTCGGCAAGCAGCACACGGACCCCGTCAAGTCCGCCCCTGTCCGCGGATGCCGCGGCAGCCCAATCGGGCGCGGTATCGTCGTCGGCATACAGGCTCGCGATCGTATCGAACAAAACCGATATATTGACCGGCTTGGTCAGGAATGCCGCCGCCCCCGCTTCCGACGCGACGCGGCGCACCTCATCCCGGCCCAGGGCCGTCAGAACGATCGACTTCGGCATTTGGGCCAAATCCTCCATGGCCCTGACGCGGCGGATCGTTTCGATCCCGTCCAGGCCGGGCATGGCCCAATCGATCAGCAACAGGGAATAGGGAGCGCCGCCACCCGGGCGGTTCGCCTTGCGCAGTTCCGCCAAGGCCGCCTCGCCCGACGCCACGGCCGTCACCTCGAACGCCATCGCCGTCAGCATTTCCTGGCAGACCATGCGCGCCGTTGCGTTGTCGTCGGCGACCAGAACCCGAAGGCCGCGCAGATCGGTGGCCCGACCGGCGGCAATCTCCGCTGCGGGGAGAAGTTCGCGCCCCAGGACCACCGTAAACCAGAAGGTGCTGCCCTGCCCCGGGGTGCTGCGGACGCCGATCTCGCCGCCCATCAATTCGGCCAGGTTCTTACAGAGCGCCGGGCCCACCCCCGTCCCGCCATAACGGCGGGTCGTCGAGACGTCGGCCTGACTGAACGATTGAAACATGCGGGAAACCTGTTCCTCGGTCATGCCGATGC
>NZRL01000105.1 GCA_002696205.1 Rhodospirillaceae bacterium
CCCCGAGTAAATAAGCGAGATTTACCCATTCCCAACCTATACCTGCAAGTCCACTAAACTGTGGCTGTGCAAGAGCTTCGGATATAGTGTTGCCAGCCGTCAGTGATGTTTTTAACGCGTCAAGTGGTGTTGCCATTGTCACGCCATCGATGCCGGAAAACGTGACTTCGCCTTCGGCCGGCACCGCCGGTTTGCGTTGCAGGCCCGAAGCCGCCGCCTTGATGACGAGGTTTTCTTCGTCGGCCGTCGCAGCGAAGATTTGCCGCTTGTTGTAGGCCGTGTGTTGATGGGCGCTATCGACCTCGGCGGCGACCTCGGCCGAGAAAACCCCGACAGTCGACATGCGGCCGGGCGTTCCCTTCAAGCCCAGGCCGGTCGAAATGCCCGAGCGGAGCCGTTCTTCGCGATCTTTAAGCGGTGTGTTGGGCCACGGCATGGTTAGACCTCCGTCAACTGATAGGTTTGTGTCGTCGGGCTGTAGACGATTTCGAATTGCCGGCGGTAGGGGGCGACGGCCAAATGCACGTCCAGGGTGCTTTCGATGGCGCCCCGGCGAGCGGCCTTGCTCGCGACGGCGTCAACGTCCGTCACGGCGGCGAGAACGCCTTCGGTCGAATCGATCATCCAGGCGCAAGCGGCCTTGAGCGCGTCCGCCACCCGGCCCGGCATGGCCGACGTGATCGCCTCGCGCTGCAAAAGCCACAACAACGACCCGTCGGGCGCGGCGGTTTCCAGGGTGCTTGCCCAATGGCCGCGCGGATCGTCGGCGGCCGGGATCGAACCGGCGGGGGCGCGGCCGTCGCGGAAAATCGAATGGACCAAGGCTTCGACCAGGCCGTCACCAAGGACCAGGTCGTATCCGTCATGCGTCAGGTCGAAGCCCTTGCCGTCCACATTGGTCAATTGAAGATCGGACATGGATTAAACCTCTTCTTCCGGTGCTTCGGTCGGCACCTCGGGCGGTGAAATGGCAAAGGTCGAACCCGGCACCTGGCCGATGGTGTATGCGTCCACATAGGTCGGGTAGACGTTCCAACCATGACCGTTGGTGCCGTACTGATAGAGCGAGGTGGCCCGGCCAAGTACCTTGTCGCCGCGAAGCTCCAAAACCTGTTCGGCCGTGATCGTGATGTTACGGCCGTTCATGTCGATATCGTCCGGTGTGTTGACCGTGATCTTGCCCGGCGCGTCGATGGCGATTGATCCGTCATCGTGCAGCCAGATCGTTTGCCCGTGCGGCGACCACAGGACGGTTTCCCCAGGCTTGAGGCCCAAGGGCGCCGAGCGTGGGTCGCTGATGACCAGGGCGATAAGCTGGCCGCGTTGGCCGAGTACGGCGCCCAAGAACGCCTCGGCGCCGTCCAGGGGCTTGGAGGCCAGTCCGAACGGTTCGGCGTGGTCGACCTGGTCGCTTGTCTCGCCATGCAGTCCGGTGACCTGGACTTTCTGTAGCTCGTTTTCTTTCCGGGTGTAGACGATGCGCACCGTGCCCCGCGTGAACACCAATTGAAGGCGAAGTTTGATATCCGCGAGGATCGATTCCAGTTGTTCGCGCAAGGCGGCATAACCGTTCATGACCACCCCCCGACGTTGTCTTCGGGTTCCGCGATCAGGGCGTAGGATTTCGGATCGACCACCGTTAGCGTTGAGGTCTCGGCGACTTCCTCGCTAACGTGGAAGACGGCTTTCTTGATGAGCATGGTTTTTTTGACGCCCGTGATGTCGTCGGTGACGGGGGTCGTGGTGTTGATCGACCACAACTTGCCGCCGGGCACCGGCCGCCAATCCGGCGTTTCATACGAAAGTGCCAGCGCGCGCGCCGCCGCCAACGCGGCCGTCTGCACGGCCAGGTCGCGCGCCGCCGTCGTATCGCCGGGTTCATTGGCGATAACGACCTTGGGGCAATATTGACGAACCGTGTGATCCTTGGCCCGGCCGAGAACCTTGTTATGCGGGTTGCCGCCGAACGACAGTCCGGGTTTCTGATTGTAGACGACGTAGTCGCTATACTGTCCGTCCAACCCGTCGTCGAATGTCACGCTTTCGACGTTCGTTTTGCCATCGAACCCCAAGGCCAGACCGCGCGCGGCCGGGGTCGCTGCGTCGGCGTTGGCAAGGATCAGGTTTCCGGCCGGGTCGGCGTAGTGGAACAGGGCGCGGTGGCCACAAAGACGTTGAATGGCGCGGTTGGCGGTTTCGCCCGGCTGGCATGTGAATTTCTTGAACACGGCGCCGACCGAGCTTAGGGCCCGCACGGTGATGCCGAACGGCTCGCAAATCTCTTGGGCGATCTGCAAGGCCGTCTTGCCGGACCATTCCGCCGGGGTGTTCAGGACCGCGCCCTTGAACAACAAGGCCGTCTTGTCGCGGCCGTCGACGGTCAGGTCGAAGCCATCGGCGGTGACCTTGAGCCGCACGTTATTCAGAAAGCCCGTGACGACGGTTTCGCCTTCCAACGCCAGGCTGCATTCATCGCCTTTTTTGACCGGCGGAATGCCGGCGCCGGGCGCACCCGGCCATGTCGAGGTCAGGCGAAGCGTGTACTGGTTGAACACCGCGTCGATGGAGCGGGTGACGGTGGCCTCTTGCCAGCCGAGCCATTTCAGGCCGTTCACATAAAGCGCGATATCAGGCATTGCCTGGCCCCCCGTTTTTCGTCGACGCGAGATAGAACAGGGGCCGGTTGGTCGGCACGAACGAGGGGTGTTGAATATCGTTCCGCTGGACGATGGCGGTTTCCGTATCGATGCCGGCGGCGAGGCGATAGGCCAGAACGCGGGCCGGTTGACGCGATGCCGGCGTGTAGCTTTCCAAGGCGGGCAACTGCCCGGCCCGTTCGGTGATGTCGCGATAGGTCGCCGTTTTGAGCGACCGGACAGACGAACGGAATTCGGCGATTTCCGCCGGCAGGGTGCCGGGACGTTCTGCCGTGGCGATTTCATCCAACTTGCGGGTGATGGTGTCGCGGGTCGATACGGCCTTCGTCAACGTGTCCAATTCAGTGTCGGTCGCCAGGGCGGCGGCGACCTGCGCAATGGTCAGATCGAACGTATCGGCGATGGATTGCCGGTTCGCCGCGTTGTCGCCGACCGTGTTCTGTGTCTTGAAACTGGTCACCGTTGGGGTTCTGACAATCGACTGTCCGGAGACGACATAACCGTTGTCGACCAGGTTCATGACCGAGCCGAGGTTGAGAAGGCCCAAGGCAAAATCCAACGCCTTTTTCGGCACGCCGAACAACCCCGCCCATGACGTGACGACGGACTGGACCTGGCCGACAAGAGCAAGGCTTGCCTGGGTGTTCGTATAGGCCGTTCCCAGGTCGGCCTTGAGTTGCTGGACGGCGTCAAAGCCGCTGATGATCTTGTCGGGGGATAGCTCGTTCAACACGCCCGAGGCCGTGTTCAAGGCATCGGTGAATGTCGCCATATGGGATTCCGCCGCCTTCATGACGAGCGGGTCCGTCAAGTTGGAAAGCGTGACGGCGGCCGGGGTTGCGGCCGTGGTCGCGGCGCTGGACGAAATGACGGCCGCCTTGGTATCGACAACGGCACGCGGCGCCAACGTGGCGTCGGATTTCACGAACGTGACTTGGAAATCGGCGACCCCGAGTTCCTGCAAATCTTCGTCCAGGCGGACCCGTTCGACATTCACCCGGATTTCACCGCGTGTCGGATGCACGAGCAAGCCGGGACCGGTCTTGCGGAACGCCTTTTCCAAGGCCGCACGACGGGTCAGGAAATCCGAACCGATAACGAAGATCGCCAGTTCGAAACGATCTTCCGACAATCCAAGGTCGGTGACCAGGCCCTTGTCCTGGTAGGGGTAGCGCTTCACGTCCAGGCGGTGTTCGAACCGGAGCCCGGCCGTCAAGGTTTCGAACTCGATACCTTCGAAGGAACCCTTGCGGTATTGGCTAATGTCGATCATGCCCCCGCCACGGCCCGCCCGCCGAATTCGGCGTGGCCTTCCCTATCCCGTTTCGTCGACTTGATGGCTTGCGTGTTGGCATCGAGCGCGCGTGCATGGGCCGTGAGGGCCTGTTGCATGCCGTCGTTGCCGGGCGCCGCATTATCGCCGGCCGTCTTGCCGGTGAAGAAATCGTAGATGGCGGAAACCAGTTTATCCCCGCCGATGGCGCCGGCCGTCGCGCCGGCAGCACCACCCGCGAGCGTACCCAACGGACCAAGGAACGTGCCGAGCATGGCGCCAAGTTGGCCGCCGGCCAAGGCTCCCGCGAAACGGCCGCCGGCCTGTGCCGTTCCCCGGCCGTCGCCGGCAAGGGCCGACGAACCGATGTCCAGGGCACCCATGATCGCGGCGAGCGGTCCCAAACGACCGGCGAGACGTCCGGCATATCCGCCCAACCGTCCTAGCCGCCCGGCCGCACGCCCAACCCGGCCAAGACGGCCGAGACGTCCGCCCGGCCGGCCGGCCCGGCGGGTCCGTCCACGTTCGCCCGGCGCCATGCCGTCGGCGGCGCCGGCACCGCCGCCGAAACCGGCGGGCCAGTTGGTGACCGTGACGGGTTGCGCCGTCGCCCGATTGAGAACGTCGCCGGCCTTTCCACCCGTCGCACCCCGCAAGGCCTGAATGCCGCGATACCCGCTGGCGACGGTTCGGATGGCGCGGTTGACCGCCCAAATGCCGGCGGCGGCGGCAACGCCCTTGCCGGCGATATCGAACAGTTCATTCAATTGTTCCGGCTCAAGGCTGTTGACGGCGTCCGCGAGGTCTTGAATGGGGCCCGCCAAGTTCTGGTCGGCCATCCGCTTCATGGTGGCGTTCAACGACGTCAGGGCCGCGTCGGCCGTGGTGGCCTTGTCGGCGGCGTCCTTTTGAAGCTGGCCGGAGTCCCCTGTCATGTTCCGGAATTGGTCGAACGTCGCCGTACTGCCGCCCTTTTGTCCGTACTCCGTCGCCAAGACCTTCAAGGCCTTCATGGCTTCGTCGCCGAACATGCCGGACAGGGCGGACAGCTTCCCGCCGGACTGTTTCAGGATCGATTTCACGATGGTGTCGAGGGCAAGGAATTGTTCCCGGCCTTCGGCCAAGGCCTTGGGATCAAAGACCGTGACGCCTTCACCTTCCAACGCCTTGCCCTTTTGGGCGATTTCACGGATCAGGCCTTGAATGGCGGTCGAGCTTTCCGCCGCCGAGTCCGTCGCCATCTGCGTTGTCTGGGCAAGCGCCCCCATGACGGCGATGGCCGGCAGTCCCTTTTGGCCCATCGACGCCATCGAAGCCAGCAACGGGCCAGCTTCGCGCGCCATATTCTGCATGGTGAAGGCGCCGGCCTTGCCTTGCTGCGTCAACAGTTCAAGGGCGCGGGCGACGTCCGCGGGCGCCGTGATGTCGAGCTTTTTGAGGCCCGCGACGACGGCGCCGATATCGCCGCCGGCCGCGCCGGTTGCCCGCATGGCGATGCCCATGTTGCGGATGTTCTCGGTGGCGAGCTTAACGTCACCGGTCTTTTCAATGACGGCGTCGATGGCGGCCAGAATTTCGGTGGGGTCGACCCGAACGTCGGACGCTTGGGCGGTGTCCAGGATCGTTTGGCGAAGGGTGCGGATTTCATCGTCCGTCATTCCGGCTTGGACTTGGATATCCTTCAACGCTTTTTCGAACGAGACGACACCCCGAGCGGCGAACGTGATGCCGGCGGCGGTGACCAGGCCGCTATACTTGTTGCCGAGGCGGTCGATACCGTTGGACAGGCCGACGGTTGTTCGGCTCAAGCGGGCCAGCGAGCGGGACGCATTATTGGAGAACCGGTCAAAGGCCTGGCCTGAGGCCTTGGCCTTGTTTTCCAGGTCTCCCTTTAGGTTGACCTCAACGTCTGTCCGGAAATCGTTCATGGATTATTCAGCTTCGCCAACTTTTGTATGTTCCGGCAGAGCCGCCAAAGCGGCATTTCCTCGGTCTCGCGAAGGGACGCGCCGGTCACCTTCGCCAAGACCAAGATTTGATCCTCAATTTCCCGCCGGCTCGCCAACAGGCCCCGGCCCATCAGGTAGCCCGGCGCCACTTTCTGGATCAGCACCGCCGACAGGGTTTCCGCCGCCGTCGGTGCCGTCGAATCGCCCCGCGCCGGCTTCCCGTTCCAGGTAAAGCAGATCGATTTTTTCCAACCGGTCGTAGAGAGCATTGAGGGCCGGTTCGGAAAGGCGGCGAAGATCGGCAAGAGCCATGGGGCCTTGCATTTCCCGACCGTCTTCAAAGGTCAGCTTGCGGACCTGCCGGCGGGCCCGTTCGGCGGTGGCAACGACCGGCGAGGGAACGAGGACAGGTTCGCCCGAGGGACCGAAAACAACCCGTTCCGCCGCCGCCGCCGCGTCGATGGCATGGCCGGCGTCTAGCGGGCCGAGGACAAGAGCGGTGACGTTTCCGCCACCGATCTTGAGAGGCTTCGCCAACGGGAAGGTCTTGATGTCGTCCATCAGACTTTCTCCGCCGTGGCGCCTTCGAGCGACAGGGACCATTTGGCTTCGTCGCCGTCGCCGAATTCCGGGTCTTCGACCAGCACCATGACCGGCACAACCCATTCATCGCCGTTGACGACGTCGGAAACGCGGACGGTCATTTCCTTACCTTTCGAAAGGCCCGTCGGGTCATACCCGGTGAGCGCGTGGACGTCGCATTGCAGGGTGGAGTTGTTCGGCACAACCCCCGCGCCGGCATAGCCGCGCGGACCCGTCCGGGCTTTGGCGGTGAAAAGGCCGGGCTTGAAATTGACCGTACCCGGCACGGACACCAGTTCTTGGCCGTCGACCGTGATAACGGCGGTGCTGTTCATGGAAGCCATGTTCCTGTTCTCCTTTGGGCGGGGTTAGACCAGCTTGAAGGCCGCGCGAACGGCCAACTGGTGAAACTGGTCGATGGGGCGGGGGCGGTCGAAGACGTCGAGCCGACCGCGTTTGTTTTCGTTCTTGGCGGCCAGGATGTCGGCCTTGTAGCCGTCGAAGTCATCCATCAGGTCGTTGTCGACCATCGTCTTGTAGTGCGCCAGGAACTCGGCAATGCCCGTTTCCGGCGACATGACGAAGCTGCTTTGCGAGCCACCGGTCAGTTTCAGTTTGTGACGCGGGAACCGAAGCTGAAACCGATTGATGACGGATCGGCGGTAGTAGCTCATGAGCATGACCGTGTTGAGGGACTTGTAGGCTTCGTCCTCGGCGCCCAATTCGTTTTCGGTGTAGCTGGTCACCGCGCGATGAATGCGGACCTTGCCGTCATCGCCGACAACCGTGGTCGACACACCGCCCGCGAGCAGGGTTTCATTTTCCGCCCCCAGGCGCCGCTTGCCGGACCGGGCCCCGGCGATGTCGACAAGTTCCAGGGTTTGGAACGGGCGGCCCGGATCGATGGCGCCGTAGTACATGACGGCGGCGGCGAAGGCGGCGGCGGCTTCCCATGACGGGGACGCGGCGTCTTCGCCAATATCGATCGGGATATAGTTCTGGTCGTTCGCCGTCGCCGCGTGGGAGACGAGGGTTGCAACGCCGGTGCGGACACACGAGAAAACGCGACCATCAACGGCGCGGAGCGGTCCCCACCGGTCATCCAGTTCGGAACGCAAAATGCCCCGGTTGACCGTATCCGTGAACGGATTGACGAAGCCCTGGTATTGCGTCAGGTCATCCAGGGCGTCGAGGCCATCGGTGATGTCCGGGTTGCCGGTGCCGCCCGTCATGGCGGTGACGGCGAAGGTGAGGCCCGGCGTCGACGTATCGTCGTCGTGGTAGCGCGTGGCGATGAAGATGTCGTTGCCGGTTTCACCCTTCCATTTGCACGTCAGGGTGACGTCGGCGCCGTCATTCGTCGCCACGACCTTGGCTGCCGGATCGTTGTTGACCAGCGTCACCAGGCGGCCCGCGACGTCGGCCGCCGCTTCGCCCGACGAAACCCCCAACTGATAGGGGATGTTCGAACCGATATAGAAATACTGCGTCATCGGCTTCGTCGCGGCGCCGGCAATGGTGATGCCGCCGGCCGCCGCGTTGCCCGCGACGTTTTCCGCGAGCGGCACGACGAGAAGCGTTTGATACGGGTTGCGCTTGCGGAACACCTTCACCATGCCGTGGAGCATGGAGTCGACGCCGAACGCCGCCTTGGCGTCGTTTTCGGTGACGATTTGCACCACCTGGCCGGCCGTCGCCTGGGCATCGGTGCCCATCTGGCCGAACATGACCGTGCGTTGCATGAAGATCGGGAGGCCGGTTTTCGACAGGCTGGAATCGATGGCCATGTAGATGCCGGGGCTAAAGACATTCAACGAGACCTGGTCTGCATAAGTGGGCATGGCGGTTAGTCCTTATCCTTGGAATTTTCGGGCGCCTTGGCGGCGGGTTGCGGGGTGGCTTTCGGCGGGGTGCCGCGTTCGGCTTCGCCGCGCCGGATGTAATTCCGGTAGAACCGGTTATTCGGCACCCAGGCGCCTTCGGGCGGGATGGTGCCGCCGTCCTTCGGCGTGGGGATCGGAAGGCCGTCCTTCGGGACCAGATAGATTTCCTGGGTGGCGGGCTTGGCGGGCATGGGAATTACTCCGTTTCACGTTGCGGGATTTCGGCTTCGATGGGTTCGGTGTTTTCGCCGTCATCGGCGGCAGGCGACGGGATCGACGACACATAGATGTCGGTCAGGTCATCCAGTTCATCGGCAAGGTCGTTGGCGACGGTGACGCGGCCCTGGAAGGGAACGCCGTAGACCGCGAGGTAACGGCGACTGACATTGGCGTTGAACAAGTTCTGCACGGCGGTCACCAGCAGCGGCGCCGACAACAAGGGCGAGTCCGGATCAGGCGACAACGCCGGGTCGGTGCCGAAACCGTTCAAGGCGGAAACGGCGAACTTAATCAGGTTGTAGGCGCCAATGTGCCGGCCACCTCGGCCGCCGCGCCGCGCCATGTCGTCGTTGAGTGAATTGGCGGCAACGATGACCGTGGCCGTGATGTCGAATTCGGCGCTATGCGGTGCGCGGCGGGCACGGGTCAGGCCCGAAATCGCGATCAAGGCGGCCGGGCAGTTTTGCGCCAGGTCATCCAACTTTTCATCTTCAAGCTGGCCGCCGTAGGCATCGACCTTGAGCGACAGGCCTTTGGCCGTGGCGACGGCCTTAAGTTGCGTTTCGATGGCTTCTTCGATCAGCGCGAGGTCCATATCAATTTGCCCTCTGCCGTGCGAGTCGCAGGACGTCGGCAATCGACCCGCGAATGGCGGACTTGTCCTCGGGACCGATGCCGAGGAACGGCCGCGCCGGGATCGTCACCTTTTTGGCGAAAACAACCGTGCCTCGCACCGTGAAGGCCAGGGCCTTCGCTTTCTTCGGCCGGATGGTGGCGCCGAATTGATGCACCGGGCCCTCGATATGATTGGTGCCGACGCGGACGGAATCCGAGCCGACGGCATAGGTGTTGGAATCGCGCAACAAGCCCCGATTGTTCAGCGGGCTACCGCCGCGCTTCACGGGCAGCCACGGCGTGCCGTCGGGCGCCTGGCCCTTGTCGAAACGGAGCCTGACGTTAGCGACCAGGGCGGAACCGATGGTTTCCAGCAACAAGGTCTTGTCGGCGGCCGCGTCCAGGAACCGCTTGGTTCGGCCGGCCAGCTTGACCAAGCCGTTCACGTTGAAGGTGATCGACGCGCCGTTCATTGCGCCGGGCCTTTGAACATGGCGCCGGGATTGAACGCGGGCACG
>NZRL01000106.1 GCA_002696205.1 Rhodospirillaceae bacterium
CTTGCGGCAGGCGGCGACCTATTTCCGCGACCATCCGGACGCCAAGGTCGTGACCAAGGAAATGTCGGATACCTTCAACGCGCTATATCTCGAGGACAAGGCCGACGCGCTGCCGCCGGTCATGGCGATCGCGATTTATGAGGAATTCAAAGAGCTGACGCCTGCCGGTTCGCGCGGCGATACGATGATCCAGAAACTCGCCGACCGGCTGGTCGGGGTCGATCTTCTGGACCAGGCGGCGGCCTTGCTCGAAGGTCAGATCAAGTTCCGCCTGCAAGGCGTGGAGCGCGCCAGGGTCGGCGCCCGTCTGGCGCTGATCCATTTGATGGCGCGTGAGCCGCAGGAGGCCGAGCAGGTGATTCGGGCGAGCGAGGCCGCGGGTTTGTCGCCGGAGTTGGCGCAGCAGCGGACCCATTTGCTGGCCCAGGCACTCTCCGCGCAGAAACGTCATGCGGACGCCCTGGCGCTGATCGAGCCGGACCAGACCCTGGACGGCGAACTCCTGCGTTCGGAAATTTATTGGAGCATGGGGAATTGGAACGACGCGGCGCAGGCCTTGCAACGGGTCGTTCGTGACAGCGGCGCGCGTCGTGGCGTGGCCCTGACCCGCAAGCAGGCCCGCTATATGCTGAACCTCGCGACGGCGATGACGCTCAGTGGCAACGAGCGGGGCCTTGCCCGTATCCGCAATAATTTCGGGCCGGCCATGGATCAAACGGAATTCGCCAAGGCCTTCGATCTGATCGCGGCCCGCCCGGCCATCGGATTGATCTCGCCGGAAAGCGTCGACGCCCGGGTCGCGGTGGCGCAGAACTTCAAGACGTTCATGACGGCCTACCGCGAGCGTCTGGAAAAAGACCCGCTCAGCGCCATCAACTAGGCGGGTTCTCCGGAATTAAGAAGCGGCCCGGCCCTCGGTCGAGGGCGCAGGCCGCTTCTCCCCCTGTTCGGACGCTTGGGCGGCTAAAAGCCGGTCTCCCCCCGATGCGCCCGGCCGGCCGTCAGACCGCGCCGGTGTATTCGCCGCGCGCCGGATAATTGCGTTCGATCGCGAAATCCAGCGCCGAAACGAGTTCGGAGAAATGCGGGCGGACGAAAGGCATCGTCTGGACCGATCCGTAGTAGAGCGACTGGTCCGGCGAGACCATGAACAGGCCGGGCTCGGCGAACAGGGCCGGTTCTTCGATGCCGATCGAGGTCTTGCCGCGCGAGGTGGAAATGTAGAGGCCCCATTCGCGGGCCTTCGTCAGGTCCAGGCCGTAGCCGACGCGCAGATTTTTGGCTTCGATCTTGTCGGCCATGCCTTGGCCGCGTTCTCTGTCGTCGGACGAAATGGCGATGGTGCCGACGCCGCGTTCGGCGAATTCGGGCGTGCGCTTTTCCAATTCGGTCAGGTAATTGGCGCAGATCGGGCAGTGCAGGCCCCGGTAGAAACAGACGACGGTGCCGCGTTCCGATCCTTCGGAGGCAAGGTCGAAGGTCTCGCCGGTGACGGTTTCCACGGTAAGGGACGGGGTCTTTTGACGTGGTATGAGCATGAGATGTGTCCTCGTTGACGGGGTTCAGCGGACGGAGCCGGCGGATTGCACGCCGGTTCCCGATGACCTGAAGGCTATCAGGTGTTATGATCGGTAAAATCCTATTTCATTGATTAAAACGCCCGTATTTCCCATGGCCGACCGATACGATCGCCTTTCGACCCTGATTTCCCGCTTCGACCTGCGGGTCAGCGGCGCCATGCCGGGAGAGGGAAATATGGCCGTGTTCGGCGATCCTGCGACGGGGGCGCCGGTCCGGGTCGAAATTCGCACACGGGACGGCGTGCCGACGGCCGGGGTGGGTGAAGTTCCGCTCGCGGCTTGCCTGATCGATTGGGGCGGGGCGGCCAATCCGCTGATGGCGGCATTGCCCACGGTGGTTTCCCTACCCGTCCGCGATGATGAAACGCGGGCCCTTCTCGACGTCTTTCTGGCCGAGGCGGCGGCACGGCGTTGCGGTGCCGACAAGGTGCTGGACCGTCTGGCCGAGGTGCTGGTGATCCGGTTGATGCGGCAACGGATCGAAATGGGCGCGTCGGAGCCGGGGGTTCTGGCCGGGTTGGCCCATGCGCGCCTGTCGCGGGTTATTTCAGCCCTTCACGACGATCCGGGGCGGACCTGGTCCAATGCCGACCTCGCGGCCGTCGCCGGGATGTCGCGATCGCGCTTCGCCGATATCTTCCGTGCGGTCGTCGGTGAAACGCCGCAGAGTTACCTGCGGCGGTGGCGGATGACCTTGGCGCGTCAGGACATTGACCGCGGCGCCCGGATTCAGGCCGTCGCCCGGCGTTACGGCTACGCCAGTTCGGAAGCCCTGGCCCGGGCGTTCAACCGCCAGTACGGGATCAATCCGACCGAGTTGCGCCGCGCCGGTTAGACAGCAAAACGCCGGGCAGGGGAGCCCCCGCCCGGCGTTGCCGTTTCTTCAATTATTACGACCGTGTCGTGCTTAGAACGCGACGGCGGCCTCGGCCTCGGCGGCCTCTTCGGGCGTCCATTGACGCACCGGGGTCGGCGGGCGGCCGCCGGCCAAGGGCAGGAAGGTGCCTTCGCCCGGTTCGTCCAGGGTGACCGAGCCCTGCGGCGTGATGACCTGGATCGCGCCTTCGCGGATCTGGAAACCGTAGTGCGGTTGTCCCGGCGGCATGCCGACGGTCAACTCGCCACCCAGGAAGTCCGTGCCGCGAATGCCGATGGTCGCCGTCGGCGTCCCGAACAGGACACTGGACCGGCTCGCCTTGCCGATTTTGCCGGAGGTATAGCGAAACACGCCGACCGCCATGATCAGGGCCTGATTGCCCTGCTCGGCGCCGCCTGCCGGGTCGAAGACCATTTCGTCGATCAGCACTTCGGCGTTTTCACCCAGGGTGAGGGTTGAATCGTCGCTGAAGCGGATTTTCAGGCGGGCGCCCGCGCCGGTCTTCACCAAGTCGCCCGCGAACACCTTCGCGTTCGCCGAGAGCGCTTCGGTCGTTTCACCGGCGGTTCGGAAGGCGTCGCCTTTCTGGCGTTCGATGGCGCCGGCCGATTGCTGCGCCAGGGCGGGCAGGGCCAGTCCGGCCATGAAGACGAAAGCCAGCACGGCCGCGACGGCGGCTGGCCGGAATTTATTGAAACTCATGATATCCCCATAGAATTGG
This sequence comes from Rhodospirillaceae bacterium, assembly GCA_002696205.1. Classification (GTDB taxonomy): domain Bacteria; phylum Pseudomonadota; class Alphaproteobacteria; order Rhodospirillales; family Casp-alpha2; genus UBA1479. The sequence goes on from NZRL01000106.1 coordinate 3,179, forward strand.
TGCGGCCGGGAAAGGCCGCGGAAAGCTCAACCCCAAGAAACGGCACCGGAAAAGGCCCGATATCCGATCGGTTCCGATTGTCATGCCGTCCCGGCCACACGATTGAATGCAGCCTTATGCATCGTAGGGTCCGTTATAAAGATTGTGCGCCGCCGGGCGAGTGACGAGCGTCACTTGTCCGGCCGGTCGGGCGATGGCGCGCGATTTTTGAGGAAGGGATGGGCCGCGGATGCGGGGCCTAGCCCGCGCCGAAGCTTTTGACCAGGGATCCGACGGTCATGTACCAGCCATCGACCAGCACGAAGAAGATGATCTTGAACGGCAATGCAATGATGACCGGCGGCAGCATCATCATGCCCATGGACATCAGCACCGAGGCGACGACCATATCGATGATCAGGAAGGGCACGAACAGGAGGAAGCCGATTTCGAAGGCCCGCTTCAATTCGGAAATCAGATAGGCCGGGATCAAAATCCGCATCGGCATGTTTTCGCGGACTTCCTCGTCCGGCAGGCGGGCGATATCCGTGAACAACAACAAATCGCGTTCACGCACGTGGGTCATCATGAAATCGCGGAGCGGGATGATCGCGCGCTGAAAGCCTTCCATTTCATCCAGATTGCCCTCGATCACCGGGTTGATCCCCGTGTCCCAGGCCTTTTCGAAGGTCGGCATCATGATGAACAGGGTCATGAACAGGGCCAGCCCGACCAGCACCTGGTTGGGCGGCGTCTGTTGCGTGCCCATGGCTGTACGGAGGAAGGACAGCACGACGATGATACGGACGAACGAGGTCATCATGATGAGGATCGACGGCGCCACGCTGAGCACCGTGATCAACAGCAGCATCTGGATGATGCGCCCGGTGGTGTCGCCGCCTTGCTCGCCCAGGTCCAGGGTAAAGGCTTGGGCCATGGCCGGTTCGCTCAGCAGCGCCAGGCCGAAGTAGACCGCGAAGGCGGCGCCGATGACGGCCAGCACGACCATCAGCGGATGGGCCAATGGACTGCGCCGGCGGCGGACGAAAATACGTTTCACCTTCATTGCCCTGCCTCCTTGCCGTCCTGGTGGATGGCCTGGTTCGAGCCGACGGCCTCAAGGGCATGTTGGAACGAGGCGGGATCGCCCGCGGTGATGCCCGTTTCGATCACCAATTCACTGTTCGGCCCGACCAGAAGCAAATGTTCGACCGCATCCCGCCGGACCAGAATTAGCCGTCGACGGCCGTCGAGCGGCGTGACTTCCACGACACCCAGCCGGCGTCCGGCGGCGCGCTTGATTGCGCTGGCCGGAAAACCCCATCCGGCGCGCCGGGCCAAGGCGGCAAACACGGCGATCAGGCCGATCACGAAGACCAGCGCGAGCAGGAAACGCAGGTACGAATCCATGTCCATGGCGCTAGTCCTTTGATTGATCCGGCGATTGACCTGCGCCCGCGCGGATGTCGTCTTCCAGCCGGTTCAAGTCCAAGACCATTTTCTCAAGCCGCCGGCGGATCGCCTCCGGGTCGGCGGCCGTGAGCGCCATGGTCCGCACGTTGGTGCAAAGCGACGCGACCCGTTCGCCGAGCGGCGTCATGTCCAGCATTTCACCACCGGCGATCACCTTGCGGGCGTTTCGGATCATGGTCTCGACCTCGGTCATCGCCGCTTCGAGTTCCTGAGGCGCGTTGCCGCCGTTGTCCGTGCCGTTGGTCATTGCGTTTACTCCCCCATCCATTCACGCATGATGTCTTCGCGGGTTTTCTCCGACATGTCCTCGGCCCCGTTCGCGCGGTAGAGATAGATCAGGATCTCGGCGACGGCGGCGAAGGCTTCGACGGGGATTTCTTCTTCCAGATCGATGGTCGTCAGCAGCTGCGCCAAGTCGGCGTCTTCACGGACCTTGATCCCATTGGCAAAGGCGATCTGCAGAATCTGTTCGGCCAGCCGTCCGCGCCCGCCGGCGACGACGCTGGGTGCGGCGCCGGATCCGGGCTTGCCGCCGGACAAGGCCACCGCCATCGCATCCTTGGTTTTCGGGATACGGCGGATGTTGCCTTCCGGGCTTTCGCCGTCGGACCGGTCCTTGGGCGCGTCTGCGTTCACGTCGCTGTACATCCCCGGGCCGAATGGGCCCTTAAAAGATTGACCTCGGCAAGCCTTCCCGCTGGGCAAGAATTGCCGGATTCGCCCCGATCCTAACGGCTCCCGGTTTAACAAATGATTACGGGCGGGCCATTTTCCAGTGCGGAATCAGGCGGTTATTGACCGAGGTGCGGGGATGGGCGGGCGGGGGAGAAGTTTAAGGGCTTGTTAACGAACCCGGCAGATAATGCCTATCAGGACGGTTTCAGACGGCCCGTACCGGGCCCTGGAACCAGGGGACAACCGCCGATTTCGGCAGAGCAAGGGGCTTGGCGCAGATGGATCTCACCCTCTTCGCAGCCGTTAAGAAACGCCTCAACTGGCTCGGTCAGCGCCAGGAAATTCTGGCGCAGAACATCTCCAACTCCGACACGCCGGATTACAAGGCGAAGGATCTCAAGCCTTACGAATTTCGTGAGCTGCTGCGTAAAGAGTCGGCGCAGCTCAACATGGTCACGACCGATGCGGGGCAGCTCGGCGGACGGCGTAAACGCATCCGCGATTTCTTCGTCGAAGAACCGCGCCATCCCTATGAGACGTCGCCCAACGGCAACTCGGTCGTGCTCGAGGAACAGATGGGCAAGGTTTCCGAGACACAGACGACCCATCGTCTGACGACGGAACTCTACAAAAAGCACATGGAAATGCTGAAGACCGCGAGCCGCTCGCGATAAGACGGCCGCGACCCGCCCGATTGGAGGCGGATACTACAGAATTCGGGCCCCAAACGGGCCTCAGGCGAACCTGGAACGGGAAATTCGACAGAACGTCGTCCAAAAACCAACGCCGCCGGCCCATGGAAGAAGCCATGCCGGGAATTAAGAAGTGACGAGACGAGGAGGCGAAAGCCCCGATGGACGACATTATCAAGACGATCCGTATTTCCAGCGCCGGAATGCGCGTGCAGGGCACGCGCCTGCGCGTGATCTCGCAGAACATCGCCAACGCCGACAGCCTGCCGCAGCGCCCGGGCGACGACCCTTACCGGCGCAAGATCATCACCTTCAAGAACGAGCTGGACAGATCCGTGGGCGAGGACACGGTGCGTGTGCACCGCATCCACAAGGACATGTCCGATTTCGCCAAGAAGTACGACCCGTCCCATCCGGCGTCAGACGCCGACGGTTACGTGCAGACGCCCAACGTCAACACGATGATCGAAATGATGGACATGCGCGAAGCCCAGCGGTCCTACGAAGCGAACCTGAACCTCATCAAATCGTCGAAGACCATGTTGAACAGCGTCATCGACGTGCTGAGGGCCAACTAACATCCGGGCACAACACCGTGCCCCACCGAATACGTCGTACCGAATACAGCGGTCCCAACGCGGACCGGGCCCAGCGGGCCTAGAACGGGAGCAATAAAATGACCACGACGGCCGATTTCAACATTCATCAGGCCCTCAACGCCTATCAGCAGGCCGCTCGCCAGACGGTTTCCGGCAGCAGCCAGCAGTCCAAGGCCGAGGTTCAGCCCGCCGGCCAGGAAGAGTTCGGCGACCTGGTGCGCAGCGCCATCATGGAAGCCCGCAAAATCGGTGAACGCAGCGAGCAAATGTCGATCGCCGCGATCAACGACCGCGCCGACATCACCCAGGTGGTGACCGCCGTGGCCGAGGCCGAACTGACCCTGCAGACCGTCGTCAATGTCCGTGACAAGGTCCTCGAGGCCTATAAGGACATCATCCGGATGCCGGTGTAATTCTCGAGCCGAGGGAGTGGCGCCCGGGTAACCGGAGTTGCCGGAATGGGTGAACCGTCATGAGCGAAGTGGATGTCATCGACGTCGGTCGCGACGCTCTGTGGGTGGTCATCAAGGTCGCGGGTCCGATCATGTTCCTCGGCCTCGTCAGCGGCCTCATCGTCGCCTTGTTCCAGGCCCTCACCACGATCCAGGAGATGACCCTGACCTTCGTTCCGAAGATCATCGTCATTTTCTTGGGGATCGTTTTTATGCTGCCCTTCATGATCAATACGGTGACGAGCTTCGCCGACACCTTGTTCGACCGCATTACCGGGCTCTGAAAAGGGCGAGGCGCGGCGGCATGCTTGAAGAGCTTCTGAAACTCAACATCTTCGCCTTTTTGTTGGTGCTTGCCCGGGTCGGCGCCATGATGTCGATCCTGCCCGGAATCGCGGCGGCCTATGTCAGCCCGCGCATTCGCGTGTTGCTCGCCATCGCTGTCGCGGTGGTAATGACGCCGGTGCTTGCGGCAAATCTTCCCGGTCCCCCCGAACATGCGTGGATTTTGTTTCTGCTGCTCGCCGGCGAGATCGTCGTCGGTGTGTTTCTGGGCGGGATCGCGGTTATTTTGGTCAGCGCCCTACAGACTGCGGGAACCATGATCGCGTTGTTCTCCGCTATGGCGAACGCCTTGATCCAGGATGCGGTCTCCGAACAGCAAAGCTCGGTCATCGCCAATCTTCTGACCATGGCGGGGCTGGTGATCATCTTCGTTACCGATAGTCACCATATCTATTTCAAGGTTCTGGCCGATTCTTATAATCTGTTCATTCCAGGCGCGGGCGCATCGACCGGCGACATGGCGCTGATCCTGGCGCGCCGGGTGGCTGACAGTTTCACGATGGGCTTCCAACTGTCGATCCCGTTTCTGATTATCGCGATGGTGTATTACATCGGGCTTGGTGTGCTCGGTCGCTTGATGCCGCAATTGCCGGTGTTCTTCTTCGGCCTGCCCATCCAGCTGACCGTGCAGATCGGTGCCCTGATGATCGTCTTCTCGACGATCATGATGGTCTTCCTCAACTACTTTCGACAGGGCTACGGGATCTTCACGGGCTAGATCCCGTAAGCGAAGGCGGAATGGCGGATTAAATGGCTGAAGAAGACGACTCACAAAAAACAGAAGAGCCGACCCCGCGAAAACTCTCGAAAGCGCGGGATGAAGGGCAGGTCGCCCCGTCGCAGGAAATCAAGCATTGGATGATCCTGATGGGCGGCGCCGGCATGCTGCTGTTCCTGGCGCCGGCGATAGCGCGCGACATCACGGCGATTTGCCGGCGGTTCGTTCAAGGGTCCTATGCCATCCCAACGGACATGGAACATATGCGGTTGCTGTTCTCCGATGTTGCGTTGCAGGTCTTCATTATTTTGTCCCCGGCCTTCGGCCTATTCATTGTCCTGGCCCTGATTGCCAACGTCGGACAGTTCGGCTTGATCTGGTCGGTCAAGAAAGTCTCGCCGAAACCCAGCAAGATCAGCCCATTATCGGGTGTCAAACGGCTGTTCTCCAGTCAGGGGGTGATGGAGTTCGTCAAGGGGATATTGAAACTGACCCTGGTCTCGCTGGTCGCTTTCGGGTTGGCTATCCCCATGCTGAGCGACCTGCAGATGCTGCCCGCGATTTCGCCGGGCGAGGCACTGCATCGGATTCATGAAATCGCGATCCTCATGGCCGTGGCCTCGTTCGGGGTGATGACCGTGGTTGCCGCTCTCGACTACATCTTCCAGCGGTCGACGTTCATGAAGCAGATGCGGATGTCGAAAAACGAGGTCAAGGACGAGCACAAGCAGACCGACGGTGATCCACAGGTCAAGGCGCGAATCCGTCAGATCCGTGCTGAGCGGGCGCGTCAGCGCATGATGGCGGCGGTGCCCAAGGCGGACGTGATCATCACCAACCCGACCCACTTCGCGGTCGCCCTGGAATACAAGATGGAGTCCATGCCGGCCCCCATCGTGGTCGCCAAGGGGCAGGACCACATGGCCTTGAAGATCAGGGAAATCGCCGAGGAAAATGAGATCACGATCGTTGAAAACCCGCCGCTTGCCCGCGCCTTGTACGGCTCCGTCGAAATCGATCAGGAAATCCCGCCGGAACACTTCAAGGCCGTCGCCGAGGTCATCGGCTACGTCATGCGCCTCAAGGGCAAGCTGCAGAATTGACGGCCCCCGGCGCGGCCTGGGGCAAGCGGGTGCGGTCCCCGCGACGGCGCGGTTGACACATGGCCTGCACTGGTCAATCTCTTTGCCGATGACCGCCGCCGGTGCCTCGTCCCGTCTTCCTAGGCGCGGGCTCCCGGCGCGCCATTCCTTCATGAGTTTTCCGCGGGCGGTGAAGGCCGAATGATGCAGAAACCGACACCTCTCGTATTCAACGCCGGTGCGGCCCTTTGCGGGGTCGCGGCGGGCGTTGCCTTCGGGGTCGGAGGCGTCGTGCCGATGGCGCTGGGCGCCGGCGTGGTCCTGGCGGCGGGGGGATTGGTGTTCCTTGCGCGGAAGGTGCCGAATGCGGAGCCTTCGACGCGTGCCGCCGGCAGCGGCGCCATGGCGGAATTGATCCGCATGGCCTCGGGTGCGTCCGGCGAGGGCCTGTTGATCGCCACCTGGGACGGCGTTGGCATGTACGCCAACGACGCGTTCCGCCGATTGTTTTTCCTGGACGCCACCGGCGGCGCCGACGGGGCCCGCGAACTGCTCGACGAAATGATCCGGACCCTGGACGGCCAGGGGCGGTCGCGCGAAGTCTTCGCCCGCCTTAGGTCAGCCGCGGAAGAAGGCGAGGCCGCCGGCGGCGAGGTGATCTGCCGCGGCCGCGACGGCAAGCCTGCCTGGCGGCGTTTGCGGGTCGAACCGTTCGGCCCCGAAGGCGTGGGCGCCGGGACCGAGGACGCGGCAACCCGATACGTGCAATGGCGGGTTCAGGACATTACCGAGGAAAAACGTCAGGCCGCGACCCGGCAATCGGCCGAGGCACGCCGCGCCGACCTGTTGGACGGACTGCCGGTCGGCGTGTTCTCCGTCGACGGGCGCGGGCGCATCGTCTACGCCAACTCCTGCCTCGCGGGATGGTTGGGCATCGACCGGGTCGCCATGGGGGGCAAGCCCTTCGCCGAATTCGTGACCTCGGCCCGACCCTTGGGCAATGGGGGGAGCAACGGGAGCAGCGGCGGCGACGAAGACGGCGATTTCGAGGAAGGCGGTCTGGTCACCCTGCGCGCCGGCGACGGCACGGAATTCACGGCGACCTTGCTGCAAAGCCACCGCGAGACGACGGACGGCACCTTGGTTTATACGCGCTCGATCCTGCTGCGCGAGATGGGCTGGCTCAGCGACGGGGACGGCGGCGGCCTGGGCCCGGCCAAACGCCTGCGTTTTCTGTTCGACGATGCCCCGGTCGCCATCGCGCTGCTGGACGGGCAAGGCAAGGTCATGGATTGCAACCGGGCTTTCCTGACCTTGGCGGGGGCGCATCGCGACGTGGTCGCGGGGCATCCCTTCGCCGAACGCCTGTTGCCGGAAGACCGCGATGTCGTCGCTTCGGCGCTGTCCGATGTCATCATGGGCAAGGTCCGCGCGACCCAGACGGAAATTCGCCTGGCCGCCCCCGGCGGGCGTCAGGCGGCGGCGACGCTGTTCGCCTCCCGGATGGAGGACGACAAGGGCGAGATCACCGGCCTGGTCCTGCACTTCATCGACACGACCGAGCAGAAGAATTTGGAAATCCAGTTCGCCCAGTCGCAGAAGATGCAGGCCGTGGGGCAGCTGGCCGGCGGCGTGGCGCATGATTTCAACAACCTGCTGACCGCGATGATCGGCTTCACGGACCTGTTGCTGGAACGCCACGGGCCGGGCGATCCGTCGTTCAACGACCTGCAGCAGATAAAGCAGAACGCCCACCGGGCGACCAATCTGGTGCGTCAGTTGCTGGCCTTCTCGCGCAAGCAGAATTTGGAGCCGGACCTGCTCGACCCCGAGGACGCGCTCAACGATCTTTCGAACCTGCTGCGCCGGCTGTTGGGCGAGACAGTGAAGCTGAAATTGGAGCATGAGCGGGGCGCCGGGCGCATCCTGGCCGACCGGGGGCAGTTCGATCAGGTCATCATCAACCTGGCGGTCAACGCGCGCGACGCCATGACCGAAGGCGGACCCTTGGTCATCCGAACCTTCCGCCGCGATCTGGAACGGCCGTTGCAGCAATCGGGCGAGGTCATCCCCGTCGGCTCCTATATGGTGGTCGAGGTCGAGGACAAAGGTACCGGTATCTCCAAGGAAGTCCTCGACCGCATCTTCGAGCCGTTCTTTTCGACCAAGGAAGTAGGGCAGGGGACGGGGCTGGGCCTCTCCACCGTTTACGGCATCATCCACCAGTCCGGCGGCTACGTGACCTTGGAAAGCAAGATCGGCGAGGGCACGACTTTCCGCCTGCTGTTCCCGCGCGCCGACGAGGAAGCCCGCGCTCAGGCACAGGAAGCCGCCGCTGAAGCGGCTGCGGCCGCCGCCTCGGCCCAGGCGCAGGGCGGTGGGCAGATCGGGGGCAAAGGCAAAGACGGGAAGGAGCCGGAACTGCCGCTGTTCGAGGCCGATCTGACCGGCTCGGAAACCATCCTCTTGGTCGAGGACGAGGACGCCGTGCGCATGTTCGGCGCGCGCGCACTGCGCAACAAGGGCTACAAGGTGCTGGAGGCCCAGAACGGCGAGGCGGCGCTCGACGTCGTCAACGGCACGGCGTCCAACATCGACCTGATCGTCTCCGACGTCGTCATGCCGGGGATGGACGGCTATACCCTGGTCCGTCAGCTCCGCGAACAGATGCCGCAGGTGAAGGTGATCCTTATGTCCGGCTACGCCGAAGACGCCTTCCAGGACCAGATCGACAACGACGACACCCTGCATTTCCTGCCCAAGCCCTTCACCCTCAAGACGCTCGTGGGGAAGGTGAAGGAGATCATCCTTGCCGAGGGGCTTTGAGCCCGGGTGTCGGCGGGGTTCTGCCTTACCTTCTCCCCCCGAGTCCCTCTCCCTGATGTTAACCATGTTTGTTAAACATGAATCCGCAACTCCGATTCTGCGCGGAACGTCCTGTGAACAAACATAAATAAATACAACAAAATCAATAAATTATAAAATACGCTTGCCGATGAGAACAAAACACGTACATTGATCCCAATTGCAACGTTTCGACCGCTTATGAAATAAGGGAGAGGTCAGATGGCTGACACGGCATTGCGTTTGGTGGAGAAAGACAACGTGGATAAGACAAAGGCGCTCGACGCGGCCTTGGGGCAGATTGAGCGCGCCTTCGGCAAGGGCTCGATCATGCGGTTGGGCCAGCGCGAGGTGGTCGATACCCCGGTCATTTCCACGGGCTCCATCGGCCTCGATATCGGTCTCGGCATCGGCGGTCTGCCGCGCGGCCGTATCGTTGAAATCTATGGCCCGGAAAGCTCCGGTAAGACGACCCTGGCGCTGCACGTTGTCGCCGAGGCCCAGAAGATGGGCGGCACCTGCGCCTTCGTCGACGCGGAACATGCGCTCGACCCGGTCTATGCCAAGAAGCTCGGCTGCGATGTCGAAGAATTGCTGATCTCCCAGCCCGACGCCGGTGAACAGGCGCTGGAAATCGCCGATACCCTTGTCCGCTCCGGCGCCATCGACGTGCTGGTGGTCGACTCGGTCGCTGCCCTGGTGCCGCGCGCCGAACTGGAAGGCGAAATGGGCGACACCCATGTCGGCCTGCAGGCGCGGCTGATGAGCCAGGCGCTGCGTAAATTGACGGCCTCCGTTTCCAAGTCGAACACCCTGGTCATCTTCATCAACCAGATCCGCATGAAGATCGGCGTGATGTTCGGCAACCCGGAAACCACCTCGGGCGGCAACGCGCTCAAGTTCTATTCCTCGGTGCGTATGGAAATCCGCCGCATCGGCGCCATCAAGGACCGGGACGAAGTGGTCGGCAACCAGACCCGCGTCAAGGTCGTGAAGAACAAGATGGCGCCTCCGTTCAAGATGATCGAATTCGACATCATGTACGGCGAAGGTGTCTCCAAGATGGGCGAGTTGCTCGATCTGGGCGTCAAGGCCGGCACGGTCGAGAAATCGGGCTCCTGGTTCTCGTTCAATTCCGAACGCATCGGCCAGGGCCGCGAGAATGCCAAGCAGTTCCTGCGCGACAATCCGGAGATGGCCAAGGCCATCGAGGACCAGGTCCGCCACAACGCGGGCCTGATTTCCGAGGAAATGATGGTTGGCCCCGGCGACATGGACGGTGAATCCACGTCGGACGACGGTGACAAGCCGGACAGCACGGCGGCCGACGAGTTCTAAGCCGGTTTCGTAACCTCCCGTTCCCAGGGTCTGTCCTCCGCAGGCCTTCCTTCCGGCGCTGCCCCGCGCCGACCGCCCGAGGTGCGTCCCCAGCGCATCAAGGGCCCTCCAGGTGCCTCCCGCACCTACTACCAAAGGTGCGCCCCGCACCTGCTACCCCAGGTGCGTCCCAGCGCACCACCCGCACGGCGCGTCCCCGCGCGCCATACTGCCCCCAGCAGCCGGCGCCCCCACGCCGGCTGCTTCTTTTTGTGGGGAGGGGATGACCAGTGCCCCATCCCGGACGCGTTCGGTGGGGGTGACGCCCCGCCATGGTCCAGTTGAAGGCCGGAATGCCTCTGGGAAGCCGGCTGGCAGCGATTTTCCTGAGAAATGGCCCCATCCCGGGAATGCGTGGTTTCTGGACAGGTCCCCGCCGAGCCAGTAAAACCGTCGCTTCGACCCTACCGCGCCGCCGGTTCGGCGGCGTCTGTCTCCGTCACGCATTACGCCTCTTTAAACCCTTGGCACCAGGGCCTAAATTATCGACATGCAGACCGTTAACGACATCCGCCAGGCATTCCTGGATTATTTCGCTGACAACGGCCATCAGCCCGTGGCGTCTTCGCCCCTGGTGCCGCTGAACGATCCCACGTTGATGTTCACCAACGCGGGCATGGTGCAGTTCAAGAACGTCTTCACCGGCAACGAGACGCGCGATTACGCGCGCGCCGTGACGTCTCAGAAATGCGTGCGCGCCGGCGGCAAGCACAACGACTTGGAAAACGTCGGCCATACGGCGCGGCATCACACGTTCTTCGAAATGCTGGGGAACTTCTCCTTTGGCGATTATTTCAAGGAACTGGCGATCGAACTGGCCTGGAACCTGGTGACCAAGGAGTTCGGCCTGCCCGCCGACAAATTGCTGGTGACGGTCCATACGTCGGATGAAGACGCGGCGACCTTGTGGCGCAAGATCGCGGGCCTGCCGGACGAAAAGATCATCCGCATCCCGACCTCCGATAACTTCTGGGCCATGGGCGATACGGGCCCTTGCGGTCCCTGTTCCGAGATTTTCTTCGATCACGGCCCGCATATCCCGGGTGGCCCTCCGGGCAGCCCCGACGAGGACGGTGACCGGTTCATCGAAATCTGGAACCTGGTGTTCATGCAGTTCGAGCAACTGACCGCGGATGAACGGGTCGAGTTGCCGAAACCCTCCATCGACACGGGCATGGGCCTGGAGCGCATCGCCGCCGTCATGCAGGGCACGCACGACAACTACGGCATCGATCTGTTCCGCAACCTGATCGCGGCCTCTGCCGAGGCGTCCGGCGTGGCGGAAGACGGCGACCATGCAGTCTCGCACCGGGTCATCGCCGATCACCTTCGTGCGTCCAGTTTCCTGATCGCCGACGGCGTCCTGCCGTCCAACGAAGGCCGCGGCTATGTCCTGCGCCGGATCATGCGCCGCGCCATGCGCCACGCCCATCTGATGGGGTGTGAGGACCCGTTGTTGTACAAGCTGGTCCAGACGCTGGCCGACAACATGGGCCGCGCCTATCCGGAACTGCTTCGTGCTCAGGCGTTGATCACGGAAACGTTGAAGCTCGAGGAAACCCGTTTCAAGACGACCCTGGATCGCGGCCTCAAGATTCTCGACGAGGCGACGGCCGACATGACCGCCGGTGGCGTGCTCGACGGCGAGACGGCTTTCAAATTGTACGATACCTACGGCTTCCCCCTGGACCTGACGCAGGATGCGCTCAAGGGCAAGGACATCGCCGTCGATACCGACGCCTTCAACACGGCCATGGAACGCCAGCGGGCCGAGGCGCGCAAGGCGTGGTCCGGTTCCGGCGACGCGGCGACGGAGAAAGTCTGGTTCGAATTGCGCGACGAGGTCGGCGCCACGGAGTTCTTCGGCTACGACACCGAACAGGCCGAAGGCCAGGTCCGGGCCCTGGTGGTCGACGGGCAGCCCGCCAAATCGGCGGCCGCCGGCACCGACGTCATGGTGATCGCCAACCAGACCCCGTTCTACGGCGAGTCCGGTGGCCAGATGGGCGACCAGGGCATGATCGTCACGGCCGAGGGTGCCCAGATCAAGGTCACCGACACCCAGAAGAAGCTGGGCGACATGCATGTCCATATCGGCAAGGTCGAAGAAGGCACGGTCAACGTTGGCGACGAGGCCCAATTTATCGTGGACGGCGTGCGCCGCCGGCGGCTGCGCGCCAACCATTCGGCGACCCACCTGCTGCACGAAGCGCTGCGCCGTCATCTGGGCGAGCATGTGACGCAGAAGGGCTCCCTGGTTTCGCCTGACCGTCTGCGTTTCGATATCTCCCATCCCAAGGGTCTGTCGCCCGAGGAGATCGCCGTCGTCGAAGCCGATGTCAACGCCCAGGTGCAGGCCAACAACGACGTGCTGACCCGCCTGATGGACCCGGAAAGCGCGGTCGAGGCCGGGGCCCTGGCGCTGTTCGGCGAAAAATATGGCGACGAAGTGCGCGTCGTTTCCATGGGCGCGCCCGAAGGCGACAAGTTCTTTTCGACCGAGCTTTGCGGCGGCACGCATGTGCGCCGCACCGGCGACATCGGCGTGTTCAAGATCATCGGCGAAGGCGCCGTCGCCGCCGGCGTGCGCCGGATCGAGGCGGTCACCGCCGACGGGGCCCGGGCTTACTTCGACGCCCATGAAAAAGCCCTGGCCGAGGCCGCGGCGGCGCTGAAGGTCAAACCGGAAGACGTCGCGGGCCGCGTGGTCTCGCTGCTGGACGAGCGCAAGAAGCTGGAACGCGAACTGGCCGATGCCCGAAAGAAACTCGCCCTCGGCGGGGGCGGCGGTGCTGCCGCCGGGAACGGCGGCAGCGGCGGCGGCGACGTCAAGGATCTGGGCGGTATCAAGTTCGCGCCGCGCCTGCTGGAAGACGTGCCCGCCAAGGAATTGAAGGGCATGGCCGACGAATTGAAGAAGACGCTGGGCTCCGGCGTCGTCGCCCTGGTCAGCGTCACCGAGGGCAAGGCCAACGTCGTCGTCGGCGTGACCGAGGATCTGGTCGAGCGCATGAGCGCCGTCGACCTGGTCCGCGCCGGATCCGCCGCCGTCGGCGGCAAGGGCGGCGGCGGCCGCCCCGACATGGCCCAGGCGGGCGGCCCCGATGGGGCGCAAGCGGGCAAAGCCATCGACGCCATCGAAGCAGCAATTCAGAACTGAGCATTCCATGACAGACAATCGATTTGAAGGCACCGACACCTTCGTCGCGACGGAAGACCTGCAGGTCGCCGTCAACGCGGCGATCAACCTGGAGCGGCCCCTGCTGGTCAAGGGCGAGCCAGGCACGGGTAAGACCGTGCTGGCCGCCGAGGTCGCGGAATCCATTGGCGCGCCGCTTATTCAATGGCACGTCAAATCGACGACGCGGGCGCAACAGGGCCTGTATGAATACGACGCCGTCGCGCGCCTGCGGGATTCGCAACTGGGCGACGCCCGCGTGCACGACATCGGCAACTACATCATCAAGGGCAAACTCTGGGAGGCCTTCGATGCGCCCCAGCGCCCGGTGTTGCTGATCGATGAAATCGACAAGGCGGACATCGAGTTTCCCAACGACCTGTTGCTGGAACTCGACCGCATGGAATTCCATGTCTACGAGACGAAGGAAACCGTCTCGGCGGCGCAACGGCCCATCGTCATCATCACGTCGAACAACGAAAAGGAACTGCCGGACGCCTTCCTGCGCCGCTGTTTCTTCCACTACATCCGCTTCCCGGACGAAGAGACCATGCGCCGGATCATCGACGTGCACCACCCAGGCATTCAGAAACGCCTGGTCGGCGAGGCATTGAACCTGTTTTACGAATTGCGCGACGTGCCCGGCCTGAAGAAGAAGCCGTCGACCTCGGAACTGCTCGATTGGCTGAAACTGCTGATGGTCGAAGACATTCCGCCGGAAACCCTGCGCTCCGGCGACAAGAAGGACCTGATCCCGCCGCTTTACGGCGCACTCCTCAAGAACGAGCAGGACGTGCACCTGCTGGAGCGGCTGGCCTTCCTCAACCGCCGCGAAGGCAAATAACCCCCATGAATTGCCCCGCCTGCGGCAGCCGGTTCAAACGGATGTCGAGTTGGCCGTTGGCGGCCGGGCGGCCCATCGTTTGTGGTGAATGCGGCACGGCGAGTAAGCGCCTCGGCAAATGGAAGCCGCTGATCATCGCGCTTGTCCTGCTGGTCCTGTTCCAGCAACTGATCGGCATGTTCTCCTTTACGGGAATGGGGACCGTTCTTCTTCTGGCCGGTCTCGTGCTGCTCGCCATGTCGATCGACGAGGCGACCATTCAGCTGACCCCGGTCGCCGGGCAGGATGCCTCGGCAGCAAAGCCCGACGATCCGGCCTCGGGCACGGGCACGCGTACCTGACCGTTTCTACCCAGGTTTGGCCGCCTCTGGCCGCGGTCGCGACGCTCGGCTAAGCTGGCGGAGTTAGGGACGCGGTCATGGATATCAGCACGTATTTCGACCCCCAGCAGATCGAACAATGGCTCCAGGCGGCCCGTGATTGGGCGACCGCCAACCTGCTGTCCACGGACAATCTCGTGCAATTGGGCATCATCCTGGCGACCTTCGTCGCCGCCCGGCTGATTTCCCCCCGTCTGGAAGCGCTTCTCGATAAACGGCCGGACGTTCGCTGGTACGCGCGTTTCGGCGTGCCGGTGGCTCAGGCGCTGAAGCCCGTTGCCCGGCCGTTGGTCTGGCTGGCCGCCCTTTGGTTCGCCGTCTTCGCGGCCAAGGGCGCCGTCTGGCCCCATCATTTGATGGAGGGCGCGGTCTCGTTGCTGACGGCCTGGGCGGTGATCCGCCTGGCCTCCGGCCTGATCCGCAATTCGTTCTGGGCCCGCGTCGTTGCGGTGACCGCATGGTCCTTGGCGGCCTTGAACCTGATGGGGCTGCTCGACCCGGTCATGCTGACCTTGGACCGCATGGCCATCAATCTGGGCGAGTTCCGGATTTCCGTGCTGGGCATCGTCAAGGCGGCACTGCTGTCGGCCCTTTTCCTCTACCTTGCCGCCATCGCGTCACGGATCGCGAAAACCCGTATCGCCGCGTCGGAGAACCTGACGCCCAGCATGCGGGTTCTGTTCGGAAAATTCGCCCAGGTCTCGCTTTACGCGCTCGCCATTATCTTGGCCCTGGAAAGTGTCGGCATCGACCTGACGGCCTTTGCCGTGTTCGGCGGGGCGGTCGGCCTGGGCATTGGGTTCGGCCTGCAGAAGGTCGTCTCCAACCTGATGTCGGGGGTGATCCTGCTGATGGACCGGTCGGTCAAGCCGGGGGACGTGATCGCCATTGGCGATACCTTCGGCTGGATCAATACATTGGGTGCGCGCTACGTCTCGGTCATTACCCGGGACGGCACGGAACACCTGATCCCGAACGAGGAGTTGATCTCGCAGCGGGTCGAGAACTGGTCGTTCTCCAATTCAATGATCCGCCAGAAGGTGCCGATCGGCATCGATTACGGGGCCGACGTGCACAAGGCCCGCGAATTGGCGGTCGAGGCCGCCGACGGGGTCGAACGTGTGCTGAAAGGCCCGAAGGCGGTCTGTCACCTGATCGAATTCGGCGACAACGCGGTGATCCTGGAATTGCGGTTCTGGATCAACGATCCGCAGAACGGCGTCGCCAACGTGCGCAGCGCGGTGCAGCTGAAAATCTGGGATCTCTACCACGAACACGGCGTGGTCTTCCCGTTCCCGCAGCGCGATCTGCATCTGCGGTCGTCGGTTCCGATCAAGGTCGAACTTGCGGAAAAAACGCCGGAAGGCGGCGGGCCGGACTAGTCGATCGTGACCGCGCCGGCCGCGCCCGCCGAATGGGGGTTAGGAAATGATTTCGCCGGAGACGTTGTCAACGACGACGGGCGTTTCGAAGAAGGTGATCGACGGTTCCGTGCCGTAGACGGATTTGATCCGCTCGCGCCAGACGTCGTCGAACAGGGCCTTGGCCTGATCCATCGTTTCGAACATGTAGGCGCCGCCGCCTTTGTGCAGTTCGGCGCTGAACAGGTAATGCTTGCGCACAAGGCCGTCGACATCGCGGTATTTCGGCGCGGTGCTGCGGAAACGTTCGGCGGCCCCTTCAAGGGTCATGTCATGGGGCAGGTCGAAGTTGACGACGGCGGTAATCATGGATGGGATCTCCCGGATGGTCTTGGTGTGGTTTATCGAAGGCGGCATTCTACCTTCACATGATGTAGTTAAGAAAGGGGGCATTGGCGGAAGGGGGGCATTGGCGGATCGCTTTCGGGCGGATATTGTGGCGCCATGTTCATCAATTTCTTCCTCGAATTGCGCTCGGCCAAGTTGCCGGTCAGCCTCCGCGAATACCTGACCCTGTTGGAAGGGATGGATGCGGGCCTGGCGAATTACAGCCTAGAAAATTTCTACTATTTGTCTCGCGCCACCCTGGTGAAGGACGAGAAGAACCTGGACAAGTTCGACCGGGTCTTCGGCCATGTCTTCAAGGGATTGGAAAGCACGGGCGAGGTCGAAACCCAGGAAATCCCAGAGGAATGGCTGCGCAAGCTGGCGGAAAAAACGCTGACGCCCGAGGAAAAGGCCGAGATCGAGGCCTTGGGGGGCTGGGACAAGCTGATGGAGACCCTGAAAAAACGCCTGGAGGAGCAGAAGAAGCGCCACCAGGGCGGCTCCAAATGGATCGGCACGGCCGGCACGTCGCCTTTCGGCGCCTATGGCTACAACCCCGAGGGCGTGCGCATCGGCCAGGACGACAACCGCAACTTCCGCGCCGTGAAGGTCTGGGACAAACGCGAGTTCAAGAACCTGGACGACAGCCTGGAATTGGGCACCCGCAACATCAAGGTCGCCCTTCGCCGTCTGCGCCGGTTCGCCCGCGAAGGGGCGCCGACGGAATTGGATTTGGACGACACCATCCGCTCGACCGCCAAGCGCGGCTATCTGGATATCCGCATGGTGCCGGAACGCCATAACGCCGTGAAGGTTCTGCTGTTCTTTGACGTCGGCGGGTCGATGAACCCCTATGTGAAGATGATGGAGGAGCTGTTCTCCGCCGCGCGGACGGAGTTCAAGCATCTGGAGTATTTCTATTTCCACAATTGCCCCTACGAGCGCCTGTGGAAGAACAACGTCCGCCGCCGCACGGAAACCACGCCGACCTGGGAGGTCCTGCATACCTATCCCAGCGACTACAAGGTGATCTTCGTCGGCGACGCCTCGATGAGCCCTTACGAGATCGCCTATCCGGGCGGCAGCGTCGAACATTGGAACGAAGAGGCCGGGAGCCTATGGATGCAGCGCATCCTTTCGGTTTATCCGCGCGCGGTTTGGCTCAACCCGGTCAAGGAAGACTGGTGGGGTCATACTCAGTCGGTCGACATGATGCAGCGCCTGATGGAAGGGCGGATGTATCCCTTGACCCTCGACGGGCTGGACCGGGCGACCCGCGAATTGACGCGCTGACCTGACATTTTCGGGCGGAAATGAAACGGGCGGGATGGTGATCCATCCCGC
>NZRL01000107.1 GCA_002696205.1 Rhodospirillaceae bacterium
CGAAGGCGAACTGATCGATGCGCATCGGGGACGGGGTGCCCAGCGTGAAAGTACCGTCCGCATTGGGGGCGTAGCCTAACAGGTAATTGCCGAACTGATCGGCCAGGTAGCCCTGGTTCACGGTATAGGTATTGCCGTCGTCCAGAGTGACCGTGTCCGTGCGTTCCGTGACGTTGATGTCGAAGGCGCCGCGGCGCGTGTATTGAATGTTGCCGTTCACGTTGATGTCGGGCGAGACCATGAAAAACCCGTCGCCGATGATCGCGACGTCGAGGCTGCGGTCCGTCGCCCGCACCTGGCCCTGGTTGGAAATCCGCTGAAAATCGACCGGCGAAACGCCGCCCAAGTCCGAATTGATCGTGCCGGCGGACGGATTGTCCGTCGTCGCCCCGATCGAGGTGAACCCGCTGCTCATCAGCGTTCGGAACTCGGTATCGGTTCGCTTGTAACCGTCCGTGTTCATGTTCGCGATGTTCTGCGAAATGGTGCTCAGTTTATGTGACTGGCCCATCATCGCGAGGGTTGCCTGTTGGAAGACGTTCAGACCCATTGTTCGATGCCCCCGCGTCCGGAGGCCCTCTAAGGTTTTTTCCCGCAATAATGATTGCAAAGGGGATGCCAAACAGGGGGCGCGTTAACGCATTGATTTTGTGAGATGTTTGATCAGGGCGACCCGGCAAGGGTTGCCGTGTTCGCGGGCCGGACGGGCGTGGGGGGAAAATCTTGCCCGGCTGGCAGGTGCGCGGTCTGCGGGCGGGGGCGCCATAAGGCGCCGCCGCAATGCGGTTTCAAGCGTCCTGCTTGGCGAAAACCAGAAGGTTTTCCGGCGCTACCCGGGCCGTCACCCGGGTCCCGATTTCCGGCAGGAAGACGCCCGGCATGCGGGCGTTCAGCATGGTGCCGCCGGCGCCGTCGTCGAGATGCAGGGTCAGGTGGGTCGAGCGCCCGAGCGAGCGGGCCGAAAGCACGGTCAGCAGCGTTTCTTCCTCGGCCGCGCCGCCAGCGGGCAGCGGCGCCAGGTTCAAGGCTTCCGGTCGGATCAGCAGTTCCAGCGGGGCGCCGGCGGCGATACCTTCCGGTGCCGGGTGGCGGCCCAGCGGGGAGGTCAGCATGCCGTTTTCGATGCGGCATTCCAGGCGGTTGACCGGGCCGAACAGTTCGGCGACGAAGGCCGTTTCCGGGTGGAAATAGATGTCCACGGGCTGGCCCGACTGCACGATGCGGCCGTCCTGCATGACCAGGATGCGGTCGGCCATGAACATGGCTTCTTCCGGGTCGTGGGTGACCATCAGCGTGGCGATGCCCAGGTCGGTGAGAATCTGGAAGGTGTCCTGACGGATCTGCGCCCGCCGGTTCACGTCGAGGCCGGAAAACGGCTCGTCCAGCAGCAGGACCCGGGGCGCCGGCGCAAGCGCCCGAAGCAGCGCGACGCGCTGCTGCTGGCCGCCGGAGAGGACATGCGGAAAGGCATCGGCATAGTCGGCCAGACCCATGGTACTGAGCGTTTCGCGGGCCCATTCGCGGCGCGTCTTGTCCCGGTCGTTCAGCCCGAACACGATATTTTCGAACACGGTCAGATGCGGGAACAGGGCGAAATCCTGGAACATCAGCCCGACATTGCGCTTTTCCGGCGGCAATTGAGGGCCTCCCTGGCCGTCCGCGACAACATCGTCGCCCATGGTGATACGGCCGACCTGCAACTCCTCGAGCCCCGCCGCGAGGCGCAGCAACGTCGTCTTGCCGCATCCCGATGGTCCGAGCAGACAGACCAGTTCGCCCGGTTCGACGAAAACGGAGACGCCCCGCACCACCTGATGGTCGTCGAAGGCGTGGGAGACGTTGATCATGTGCAGGCCGTCGGCCCGCGATTCCGGGCCGGACGGCTTGCCGTCGTTCGGGGCGCTCATGCGCGGCCTCCGATGTTTCCGCCGGCGGCGGCGCCATGACCCGGGCGGCTGCGCAGGGTGGTCAGGGCAAGGATAACGACCGGGATCAGGCCGGCGGCGACGATGGTCAACGCGCCGAGCGCCGATTCCTCGAACAGTTCGTCCGAAGCGTATTGGAACACGAAGGTCGCCAGTGTGTCGTAGCCGAAGGGCCGCAGGATGATGGTGATGGGAAGCTCCTTCATGCAGTCGACGAAGACCAGCAGGCCGGCGGTCAGCAGGCTGGTCCGGATCAGCGGGAAATGGATGCGGCTCATGGCCCGCAGGGGCGAGGCGCCGAGCGTCCGCGCGGCGCCGTCCATGTTGCGCGAAACCTTGCCCAACCCGGCCTCGACCGTGCCGAACGACAGCGCCAGGAACCGGGTCAGATAGCCGTAGAGAATGGCGACCACGGTGCCGCTCAGCAACAGACCCGTGGAAATGCCGAACACCCTTTCGCTGAAATGGTCGATGGTGTTGTCGAGCGCCGCCATGGGCACGATCACGCCGATCGCCAGCACGGCGCCCGGCACGGCGTAGCCGATCGAGGCGAAGCGCACGGCGGCGCGGGGCAGGGGACCTTCGCCCATGCGCAGGCCGTAGGCCAGGACAAGGCCGATGGCGACCGCGGCGACCGCGGCCGAGGCGGAAAGCAGAATGCTGTTCAGCGTGATGGTCAGGTAATTGGCCTTCAGCGTGACATCGAAGAAGGTCAGGGCGTAGGACGTCAGGACCGATGCCGGCAGGACGAAGCCGAGCAGCACCGGCAGGGCGCAGAAGGCGACGGCAAGGCCGGCCCGCCAGCCGCGCAGCTGATAGCTCGGCAGGGCCTGGATCTTCGACGAGGTATGGTGATAGCGCTGACCGCGCCGCGCCATGCGTTCCAAGACGACCAGCACGACGACGAAGATCATCAGGACCGAGGCAAGCTGCGCTGCGCCCGAAATGTTGTCCATGTTCAGCCAGACATCGTAGATGCCGGCGGTGAAGGTCTTGACCCCGAAGAAGTCGACGGTGCCGAAATCGTTGAGCGCCTCCATCATGGCCAGCGTCATGCCGACGACGATGGCCGGGCGGGCCAGCGGCAGGGCGACCTGCCAGAAGCATTGCCAGGCGTTCTTGCCCAGCGTGCGGCTGACTTCCAGGACGCAGACGGATTGTTCCAGGAAGGCGGCACGGGCCAGCAGATAGACATAAGGATAGAGGACCAGGGTCATCACCGTGATCGCCCCGCCCATCGAGCGGATTTCCGGGAACCAGTAGTCCTGGCGGTTGCGCCAGCCGAAGATTTCGCGCAAGGCGACCTGCAGGTTGCCGGCGTATTCAAGCTGGTCGGTGAAAACGAAGGCCAGGATGTAGGTCGGCACGGCGAGCGGCAGGACCAGCGCCCAGTTGAACAGGCCGCGTCCCGGGAACCGGCACATGGTCACCAGCCAGGCCGTGCCGGTGCCCAGAACGAAAGTGCCCAGGCCCAGCCCGGCGATCAGGATCAGGGTACGTTCGATATAGCCGAACAGCACGGTGTCGTAGAGATGGCGCCAGATGTCCGGCGCCGGCGTCAGCGCGATCGAGGCCACGGCGATCAATGGCGTCGCCACGAACAAAGCGACCGCCGTGGTGGCGGCGCCCCACCGGTCGGGGGTCAGACGTGCGATCATTTGCCGGATGGAAAACCGGCCGGGAACGGCGGCGGCGTGGCGCAAGATTCGGGAACTCCCAGGTTCCGGGTCAAAAAAGCAGAAAACGCCGCGGGGGGAAACCCCCGCAGCGCTTCTGCCGGCTGGTTCGTTCAGTTACGAATCAGCTGCCGGGTCCGTCGTCAAATCCAACCTTGTCCACCAGTCGGGAGGCGGCGGGCCGCAGCTTGGCGATCTTCTCCAAGGAGAGAGTATCGGCCTTGAAGTCACCCCAGGACTGGACGAGCTCCGAGCGGGGAACGCCCGGCTTGACCGGGTATTCGTGATTGTCCTCGGCGTAGATTTTCTGGGCTTCGTCGGAGGACAGGAATTCCACCAGCTTGACCGCCGCGTCCTTGTGCTTGGCGCTTTTGGTGACGGCGGCGCCCGATATGTTCATGTGGTTGCCGCGTCCGTCTTGGTTCATGTAGGTGAGCGTGACCGCCGCCGCCCATTTCTTCTGCACGGGCTTCTTCTCGTTGGTCATCATCTTGCCCATGTAGTAGTTGTTCGACAGCGCGATGTCGCACACGCCTTCATAAATGGCCTTGGCCTGGGCGCGATCATTGCCCTGGGGCTTGCGGGCCAGGTTGGCCTTGACGCCCTCGAGCCATTTCTTTGCACCCTCTTCGCCGTGATGGGCGATCATCGAAGCGATCAGCGCGACGTTGTACGGGTGCTTGCCCGAACGGGTGCAGATCTTGCCTTTGAATTCAGGCTTGGTCAGATCTTCATAGCTCTTGATGCTGCCGGGCTTGATGCGGTCCTTGGACAGCAGCAGCACGCGGCCGCGCGCCGTCAGGCCGTACCACATGCCGTCCGGATCGCGGAAATGGGCGGGGATGTTCTTGTTCAGGGCGTCGGATTTGATTGACTGCAGGACGCCTGCTTCCTTCAGCGCATAGAGCCGGCCGATGTCGACGGTCAGCACCGCGTCGGCGGGGCTGTTGTCGCCCGCGGCCTTGATCTTTTCCAACATGCCTTTCTTGGCAAAGACCACGTTCACCTTGATGCCCGTGTCCTTGGTGAAGGCGTCGAGCAGCGGCTTGATCAGGAACGGCTGCCGGTAGGAATAGAGATTCACTTCCGTGTCGGCCGCCTTCGCCCAGGTGGCGGAGGTCAGCGCCGCCGTTGCCGCCGCGACGGCGGCCAGGCCGGCCGTCAGCAGGCGATGGATCTGCGGTTTCTTGGTTTCCACGATGACGTATCCTTCGTTGGCTTGATTTGTGAAATTCCGTTGGGCCCGGTTTCATAGGCGCGGGCCCGCATTCAGTTCTTAATTTACGCAACTCTTTTGAAATTGCGAATTATTATCAACTGCGCGGCGCCAGTTATACCGATGACGGTATGAGATTGCAAGTCATTCTCGTGTGAAGGCGCGGGAGATACGGCTGTGAAAATCGCCATATCCCGTGGGGTTATTCGGCTATGCCCTGGCGTTTTCGAACGCCATTTGCGACACTGAGGCCAATCGCATCGGATCGTGCCGTTCGCCTAATTATTAACTCTGCGGAAACCATGGCGCGGCGATAATGCGTGTGCCGGCGATCAGCGTCGGTTATCCAGGCCGGGCCTCCGGCCGGAACAGAAAATGGGGGCGGCGGCATGAGAGCGGCCATCCTCGTATTAAGGAAGCGACCATGAAGGTTTCCAACATCGGCCCCGCTAAAGGCGCCGAGCGGGCAAAGCGCAAATCGGGTGCCGGATCTTCGGACGCCTTTGCTGACGATCTGCGGGCAGCTACGGCCGACGCACCGGAACAGGCCGCCGGCACCGTTTCGGGCAGCGCCGTCGCCGGGATCGATGCCGTGTTGGCCATGCAGGCCGCGGACGACGCGACGCAGGGCCGCTCGCGCGGTTTGTTGATGGACCGGGGCGATCGTCTGCTCGATCGCCTGGAAGACCTGCAATTGGCCTTGCTCTCGGGGAACCTGCCCAAGGAAAAGGTCATCGAACTGGCCCAGACCCTGCGCGAGAAACGGCCTACCTCCGACGATGCCGGCTTGAACGCCTTGATCGACGCGATCGAACTCCGGGCCGAGGTGGAATTGGCCAAACTGAGCCGCTGATCCGGCGGTCCGTCAGGCGCGGGTTCCCGGGGATACCGGGGCTCTCTGTTTATTCGGCTGAAATCTAAGGATTTATCCCTGTCCTTCCCGGGCAAATGATGGCTTGCCCTCAGGCCCGTCGGCCCGTATATTCCGCGCCCGTCAACCGACGGCAACCTGGATATGAACCGGGGAGACCACCAAGAAATGACCATTACCGTTCCGCCCGACTACAATCCCAAGAAAGACAAGGATTTCATGAATCCGGTCATGCTGGAGTACTTCCGCCGGAAGCTCCTGTCCTGGCGTGCCGAATTGCTTGAGGAATCCAATGAAACCCTGCAGTCCCTGCAGGAAGGTGGGATTGTCGAACCCGACATCGCCGACCGTGCGTCCATCGAGACGGAGCGCGCGCTCGAACTGCGCACCCGCGACCGTGCCCGCAAGCTGATCTCCAAGATCGACGAAGCGTTGAAGCGTGTCGAGGACGGCAGCTACGGTTTCTGCGAGGAAACGGAGGAGCCGATCAGCGTCCAGCGCCTGGAAGCCCGCCCCATCGCGACCCTGTCGATCGAGGCCCAGGAACGCCACGAACGCATGGAGCGCACGCACCGGGACGATTAAGTTCTGTCAGCGCCACGGCGCCGCGCCACGGGATGGCGCGGTTGGCGTGGCGCGGCTCTTCCTGATCTGGGGATCTGAAAACTAATTCGGGTATTTGGTCAGGGTTATTACGACTCCCCGGTTGCGTTTATCTGACGTCCCGCCAGTGATTTCTTCGACCGTCGCTGTAATTTGACGTCCCTCTTTAAGGGCGTTGAATGTGTCCGTGTGATAGCCACGCGGCAAGTAACCCAATTGGTCGTCTGCGGCATAAATCGCCACTGCTTTTGGATCGTAAGGATTGGTAGGTTCGGCTTCCAATCTCAGCGACATACCAGGGTAAACAAGGTCTTTTATGATTTGCTGCCGGGACTTTCCGTCAGAATTTTTTTTCGTTACGCCAGCGACTGTTGTCGAATAACTCTTGGCTTCATTGGGGACTACATGCGACCGGTTTTTAATAGCCGCTACGACGCCAAAAAATATTAATAGCGTGAATAATATGAATATAAAGGTACTCATTTTTATGTTTCGCCGTGACTGATGAAAATGGTGCTTTTTATTCAGCCCGAGGATGCCTCAAATAATTTATTAACCGCTGCACTGGCCCCGAATTGATTTGCGAGTATTTTGGAGCCCTTAGGGCATCTGATCAATGTGCGGATAAGTCAATTTAGCAGACTCTCAGTGGAGCCTGCCTTCGCCGGACTACGCGCCCTGGCCGACCCCGCCAACCCCAGGGCGCTTGGAGTTTGTCCGGTCCAGGTTCTTCGCAAAAAAAGAGGCCGGCGCTGGGCGCCGGCCTTGAAGTTGATCCAGGTTCTTTCGCGAACCTAGAACGGGAAACTGTTGTCCGTTCGGTTGAAGTGCAGCGCTTCTTAGAACGGGAAGAGGATGTCCCAGAGTTGCATGCCCCAGCGCGGCTGCTGCAGTTCGCTGAGGGTACCGCGTCCGCCGTAGGCGACGCGCATTTCCGCGATTTTTTCGTGCGAGATCTTGTTGTCGGAGTCGATGTCCGAGGGCCGCACCACACCGGTCACCATCAGTTCGCGCAATTCGGAGTTCACGCGAAGTTCCTGGCGGCCCATGATCACCAGGTTGCCGTTGGGCAGAACCTGGGTGACGACGGCGGCGAAGGTCAGGCTGATCGATTCAGACCGCTCGATGGTGCCGTCGCCGGATGTGCTGTGGGTGTTGCCGAAGGTCGCGATGTCGGCCGGGTTGACGCCGTCGGGCAGGTAGCGGGTCAGTTCGCCTTCGAAGCCCAAAAGGTTGGTCACGTTGGCGTCTTCGGAATCGACCCGGTCCCGTTCGGTCTTGTTGTCCAGCTTGGCGCTGTCGTCCAGCGTCATCTGCACCGTCACGATATCGCCGACCTGTTTCGCCCGCAGGTCCTTGAAGAAGGCCCGCGCCCCGGCCCGCCAGAGCGAGTTCGGGTTGCGTTCGGCGATCTTCGGCGCCGGCATGGGCATGGAGACCGGCTTGTAGTCCGGGCGGGCGGTCGGGTTCTGAACGCCCGTCATCTTCGGTTCCTCGCCGATTTCCGACAGCTTGGTCAGTGTGTTGCACCCGGCGACCGAGCCCGCCAGCACCGTGACCAGGGCCGTCGTGCGAAGCAGGTTCCGCGAATGTTTGATGATCGAGCCGTTCATGGGTTTTCTCCTAAATCCCCCAAATGCGGGGATAGATGCCTTTCTCGACGGTTACCGGTTCTGGGCCAGTTCACGGATGGTGGTGATTTCCACCTTGGCCCGGCTGGGCCCCGTGACTTCGCCTTCGAATACTGTGTTGGAGCGGCGGTTGACGATCTGCACGACGTCGCCGAGCGCACCGCGTTCAAGCGCCTTGCCCTGCGCCGACAGCGCCATCGGGCCGTGATGCAGGGTGATCGTGATCAGCGAGCCGCGTTCGACCAGGATCGGCCGTTCGATGTCCGACTGACGGACGATTTCGTCCGGACGCAGGCCGCGGCGCGACGACATGCCGACCAGATCTTCCAGCTTGGTCACCGTATCGGGCATGACGCGGTCGGCGCGCAGGTTGATCCACTTCACGTCGCGTTTGCTGATGACTTCGTTGCGGGCGACGGTGCGGGATGCGACCGGCACCTTGACGACGCCGTAAAGCCGCCCGGTCAGGCGCAGCTTATGGCCCGCCGGGTCGCCTTTCGGGATCGACACGATGGCCGCGAAACGTTGCGAGCGGGCGTCGTAGGTAATGTCGTCGATGCCGACCGTGGGCTGGGCGGAGCCCGCGATATGGACCCGCGAAAGATGGGTGGTGAGTTCGACTTCGGAAGTCGGGTCGGCGCCTTTTTCATAGAGGGCGGCCATGATCGTATCGACGATCTCGGCCTTTTCGATGATCTGGCTGACCCGTTCGACGACGACCTGTTGGCGCGACGACAGGGGCCGCCAGTTCAGCCGGTAGGCCCGGGCGACGCGGTAGAGCCAGCGGGCGTCGAACACCGCCCGTTCACCGGGGGCGGGGGCGTAGGCGACGGCCGCATTGCCTTTGTCGCCGACGTTGATGAACAGATCGCCCAGGTAGATCACCTTGTTATCGACGATGACGGCGTCGCGCAGCAGCGGTGCGGTGATCTTTTCCGCATCCTGCTCGGCTGCGTCGGCGGGCGACGTTTTCGTGGCGGCACCGGCGGCCGTGAACGATGCCAGGGGCATCAACACGGCGGCCATTGCAGCGGCGATGAACAGATTTCGGGCGGTCATGTCACTATCCCTTTCGGCTTTTGGGCCAATGCGGCCTTGGGCCTTTTCGTCTTCGTCTTTCAGGCGCCCGGGCCTTTCGGGGCCCGGGGCCTATTCAGTCGGTCCTACGGTTACCGGAGCGAGGTCAGCGTCCCGAGCATTTCGTCCGAGGTCTGAATGACCTTGGAGTTCATCTCGTAGGCGCGCTGAGCCGAGATCAGGTTGGAGATTTCCTCCACCGCGTTGACGTTCGAGGTTTCCAGGAAGCCCTGCAGGATGGTGCCGAAGCCCTCCGTGCCCGGGTTGCCGGCGGTCGCGTTGCCCGAGGCCGGGGTTTCCTTGTAGAGGTTGTTACCGATCGATTCCAAACCGGGTTCGTTCTGGAAGTTCACGGTCTGGATCTGGCCGACGTTGGAAAACTCCACCTGGCCTTCGATCTTCACCAGCACCTCGCCCGAGGCATTGACCGTGACGTCGATGGCGTCTTCCGGCACGGTGATCGCCGGGTCCAGAAGGTAGCCGTCATGGGTCACGACCTGGCCGTTCTCGTTCAACTGGAACGTGCCGTCGCGGGTATAGGCGGTCTCGCCCGTGGGCAGGGTGACTTGAAAGAAGCCCTTGCCCTGGATGGCCATGTCGAAGGTGTTGTCGGTGGCCGACAGGTTGCCCTGTTCGTGGATGCGGTAAACGGCCGCCAGTTTCACACCCAGGCCGAGCTGCACACCCGTGGGCACCACGTCGCCGTTGTCGGACGAGGTCGAGCCGACCCGCCGCAGGTCCTGATAAATCAGGTCCTGGAATTCCGTCCGGCGGCGTTTGTAGGCCGTCGTGTTCATGTTGGCGAGGTTGTTGGAAATAACCTCGACGTTGCGCTGCTGGGCGATCATGCCCGTCGAGCCGATATCAAGCGATCTCATTTTTCCCGTCCTTTCGCTTGCTGGTCCTGGTTCCGGTTATGCGGTCTTTTCCCGCTACGCCTTCGTCGGCGCATTATTGGTGTCTCGTCATTCGCCGGCACTTCTGCCGTGCGCGTTCTGCTCCGGGCATGGCCGCCCGGCCTTTCTCGTTCACGGGCCACCGGCCCGCTTCTTCGTCGCCTCGGAGAAGTCCCGGGGCAGGGTATTTCCGATCAAGTAGACCGTCGCGCCGCCCCTTAGGCTTCGCGGACCAGATCCCTGATCATTGAGCGTTCGCGTTCGTCCTCGCGTTCGATGAAGGACTTGGCGCTTTCATAGCTGCGGTGCAGTTCGATCATCCGGGCCATTTCCATGATGGGCTCGACGTTCGATCCTTCGAGCGCGCCCTGAATGATGTCCGCGTTCTGGACCGGCTGCGGCGGCAACTGCGAGGTGAACAGGGCGCCGGAGGTCCGCTGCATGTCCTGCGGATTGTCGAAGCGCACGATCTGCAGCTTGCCCAGTTGGCCGTTTTCCGTGGAAATCGTGCCGTCGCGGCCAACGTTGATCTCGGAGTCCTCGGGGCTGAGGGTGATCGGCTGACCGCCTTCGGCGATCAGCGCATAGCCCTGCTGGTTGACGATCTGGCCGGTCGTGTCCAATCGGAACTGGCCGTTCCGGGTATAGAACTCGTTGCCGCCCTGATCGCGGACCACGAAGAAGCCTTCGTTGCGGACCGCCATGTCGAGTGGGTTGCCCGTGGTTTCGATGGCACCGTCGGTGACGTCGATCCGGGTCGCGATATCGCGCGTATAGGTGAGTTTGGGGCTGATAAGCCGCTCGCCGCCTTTGCTTTTGACGACGTGCTCCACGAACATCATCTGGCTCGACTTGAAGCCGTTTGTGCTCATGTTCGCCAGGTTGTTGGCGACGACTTCAAGCTGTCGCTTGAGCCCACCTTGGCGCGAGGCGGCAATAACCGCTGTGGTTTCCATCTGATTTTTCCCGTTCTATTCGTTCTCTTCCGGTGTGGCCCCTTTTTGAGGCCTTCCATCCGAAAGGCAGTTCAAGTACGTCTGGCCAACCTTTTGCAGCCGCCGTGCCAGTTTTTAAAATTCAATAAAAACAATTAGTTAGATTTACTCCGGTCGCGTCAGGATCGGTAAAAACCGGCGCGCCGAGGAAGCCTTTGCCGGGTATTTC
Organism: Rhodospirillaceae bacterium; assembly: GCA_002696205.1. GTDB lineage: Bacteria > Pseudomonadota > Alphaproteobacteria > Rhodospirillales > Casp-alpha2 > UBA1479. Next base: position 11,060 of record NZRL01000107.1, read on the forward strand.
TTGCCTAGACCGGGCGTCGGCGCGGCGATTTATGCAGGGCGTCCGGCATGGTAAACTGCTTGCGGCAGTGCCTCGATGGAGGCTCGGGGGGCGCGGAAAATCGGCCGTTGCCCCGGTTTTGCCTCAACGACTTGTTAACGACCTGAATCTAAAGTCTTGGAACTTGGGATAGGACGTTAGGAAACGGTAGCCCCGAACATGGCTGACGACGACGATCTGGAAAACGAAGAGGTCGGTGGCGCAGACGACGATGATATGGACGGCGAGGAGGGTGGATCCTCCGACGGCGCCTCAAAGAGCAAGAAAAAGAAGCTCATCATCATCGTCGCGATCTTGCTGCTGGTAGTGGGCGGCGCCGCGGCGGCGTTCTTTACCGGTTTGCTGGAACCCGTGCTGTCGATGATCACCGGCGAGGACGGCGCGCATAGTGCCGCCGAAGGCGATGCACCGGAAGGCGTCGGCCTGTTCCACGACCTGCCCGAGGTTCTGGTCAACCTGAATACGGCGGGCCGGAAATCCCAGTTCCTGAAGATGAAAGTCTCGCTGGAGGTTGCTTCGGAACAGGACAAGCTGATCATTGATGCCGTGAAAGACCGCGTGATGGATAATTTCCAGGTCTATCTGCGCGAACTTCGGGTCGAGGATCTGCAGGGCTCCGCCGGGATGTACCGTTTGCGCGAAGAGCTTTTGCGCCGGGTCCGGGCGGCGACCGCCCCGGCCAAGGTAAGGGACGTCCTATTCAAGGAAATGCTGGTTCAGTAAAATTGAAGACATGCAGGGGAATTGACGAATGACGAGCCCGGCTGACGATCAAGACGCGATGGCCGCCGAATGGGAAGCCGCCATGGGCGGTGACGGCGAAGGCGGCGGTGAGGGCGGCGACGGCGACGAACAGGACGAACTGGCCGCCGAATGGGAAGCCATGATGGGCGGCGACGGCGACGGTGCCTCGACCGACGTCGGTATGGCGGCCCCCGAAGCGACCCGCGTTCTCAACCAGGACGAAATCGACAGCCTGCTGGGTTTCGACGACAGCCACGAGGAAGGCACCGAGAAATCGGGCATCCAGGCGATCCTGTCTTCGGCCCTGGTTTCCTACGAACGTCTGCCGATGCTGGAGGTCGTGTTCGACCGCCTGGTGCGTCTGATGTCGACCTCGCTTCGTAACTTCACCTCGGACAACGTCGAAGTCTCGCTCGACAACATCGCCTCCATCCGTTTCGGCGATTATCTGAACTCGATCCCGCTGCCGGCCATGCTATCCGTGTTCAAGGCCGAGGAATGGGACAACTTCGGTCTGATCACGGTCGATAGCTCGCTGATCTATTCCATTGTCGACGTGCTGCTCGGCGGGCGCCGCGGCACCGCCGCGATGCGTATCGAAGGCCGGCCCTATACGACGATCGAACGCTCGCTGGTCGAACGCATGATCCACGTCATGCTGACCGATCTTTCGGCGGCGTTCGAGCCGCTGTCGCCGGTGACCTTCCGTTTCGACCGCCTGGAAACCAACCCGCGCTTCGCGACCATTTCGCGCCCGTCGAACGCCGCCATCGTGACGCGCCTGCGCATCGACATGGAAGACCGCGGCGGGCGCCTGGAATTGTTGCTGCCCTACGCGACGCTGGAGCCGGTTCGCGAACTGCTGCTGCAGATGTTCATGGGCGAGAAGTTCGGCCGCGATTCGATCTGGGAAACCCACCTTGCGGAAGAGCTTTGGATGACCGAGGTCGATCTGGAAGCCGTCATCGACCAGCAGATTTCGACTCTGCAGAAAGTCTTCGAACTCAAGGAAGGCTCGCAGATGATGTTGAATGCCACACCGGACAGCCCGGTCATGCTGTCTTGCGGCAACGTGCCGCTTTATATCGGCCGCATGGGCCGCAAGGGCGGGCGGATCGCGGTGCGCATCGAAGACCGCATCGACCGCGCGCCGAAAACGTCCTGAGACAGCGATTTTTCCCGCCGCGGTTAGCATTTCGTTCAGAACCTCGGCGCTAGACTGGCCTTATTGAGCAATCCCGGTTCCGACCGGTCCCGGATGATCCGGACGATCCGGAAGGGCCCCGACCCAGGGGATGGAGAGACAAGACCGTGACTTTTTCCTTTTCCTTGATTCTTGACGTTGTCCTGGCCGTCCTTCTGGTCGTGATGATCTGGTATTCGGTGATGCTGAACCGGCGTCTGACCCGGTTCCGCGGCAACCGCGAACAGATGGAAAAACTGGCCGCCACGTTCAACGACGCGACGACCCGCGCGACCGACAGTATCGGCGACCTGCGCATCGCGTCGGACGCCCTGCAGGATCAACTGGCCAAGGCCGAAAGCCTGCGCGACGATCTTGTCTTCCTGGTCGACCGCGGCACGATTGCCGCCGACCGGTTGGAAGAAAACGTCCGCCTGGCCCGTGACGAACACGGTGCGGTCACCGGCCCGGTCAATCCGGTCGAAACGGCCGACCCCCTGGAAGCGGTCGAACCGATCCGCCAGCGCCCGGCGCCGAAGGTTTCCGCCAAGGCGCAGGACAGCGAGGGCGGGCTGGACGATATCGGCATGACGGTTCCCGCCGCCGTGGCCGATGCCAAGAAAAGCGGCGCGCCGCGCTCCGAAGCCGAGCGCGCCCTGTTGAAAGCCATTCGCTCGGTCAGCTAACGACCGTGCCCGGGGCAGAGACCCGGTTTCAAGAACGCGACGGACGCTTGAATGAACCTGTTCAGTAAATTCCGCTTTCTCCCGGTGACGATCTTCGTCGCGACGATGTTGCTGACCGTGAAGATCAGCGATATCTGGTCCGGCGTCGACGGATTGACCCAGAACGCGATCAGCATTGCCGGTGC
>NZRL01000108.1 GCA_002696205.1 Rhodospirillaceae bacterium
CGCCTGCATGTGATTCCCGTGCACCTTCCGCCGCTGCGCGACCGGGGGGAGGATATTCTGGATATCGCAGCGACCTTCTTGACCGATTTCGCTCAGGAGGAAGGCAAGGGCTTCCAGACCTTCGATGACGGTGCTGCCGATTTGTTGGCGGACTTTGCCTGGCCCGGAAACGTGCGGCAATTGCAGAACGTGATCCGCAACGTCGTGGTGCTGCATGACGGCGAAATCGTGACGGCGGACATGCTGCCGCCGCCGGTGGGAAGTCAAGCCGGCGTGGCCAAGGCACCGGCCCGGGCCAATTCGGCATCTCCCGCTGCGCCGATGGAACCTGCCGCTGACACACCGGCAGGTCGCGACGCGGCTTCGGCGCCCGGGAACGGCCCGGTCGAAATCCGGCCTCTTTGGCAGGTTGAAATGGAACTGATCAACGAAGCCATCCGCCAATGCGACGGCAACGTGTCGCGGGCGGCGGCGATGCTGGAATTGAGCCCTTCAACCGTCTATCGGCGCCTACGCGAGGCCGAGGAAAAAGCCGAAGGCGGCAGCGACGCCGCGGAATGAAGGTACGGCGGGAAATCTGTCAGCCGGTGATGTTCGCGACGTAGGTTTTCAGCGTCTGCTTGGCCGTATCCAAGGCATGAACCAATTCGACGGCCAGGCGTTCGCTCTCGGTGCGATCTCCGCTTTTACAGGCGGTTTCCAGGTCGGCGCTGACGCGGCGGACCTCCATGGCCCCGAAAGTGGCGGAACTGCTTTTCAAGGCGTGGGCCTGGCCCGCGGCGCCTTCCAGGTTCCCGGCGGCGATATCCGCGGAAATTTGATCGCGTCGGGTATCGGCGGATTTTACGAAGACATCGACGAGCTCTGGGACCAGTTCCCGGCTGGTATCGGCTTCAAGCGCCTGCAAGACCAACACATCTATCCCCGGCGTCTCCATACCGCTTTCGTCGCCGGACGTCATCTCAGTCCACCTTCGCCACGCGGCCGGACAAGCTGTTCACGATGATTTGGAACAAGGCGTCGCGGCGAACGGGCTTCTCGATGCAGATATCGAAACCGGCTTCGCGCATTTCAATCACCCGTTTCGGGGATACGTCGCTGGTAATGGCAATCACCGGCAGGTCGGCGTGGTCCCCGGGCAAGGCGCGGATGGCGCGGGCCGTTTCCAGGCCGTTCATTTCCGGCATGTTGATGTCGAGAAGCACCAGATCGACGGCTTCCCGTTCCAGTGCCTCAAGGGCTTGCCGCCCGTTCTCGACGGTAATGACCTGAAGGCCGGATTTCTCCAGCAGGCTGCCGAGCACCAATCTGTTGGCCACATCGTCTTCGGCGACCAGGACACGCCATTCCAGCGGATAGGCGTCCCCGCAGGCCTGTCGATCACTGATCCAGCGGATCAAATTGTCGAAATCGGCGTCATATTGAAGCCGCCCACTGAGGCGAAGTGCTTCAAACTCTATCCGGTCGGATCTATCTGCCTGATTTAACGACATTTTCTCGGGCACGCTTGGTTGTTGTCACATCCGGAATTCCCTATGTGAAAATAACTCGCAACAACCATGCCAAAAAACAGACCGAATGGCGGTTCCCGAGCGAAACCGCCCTGTGGTGCGTTCCGGCTTACCGCCCGATGGCGTAGCCCTGCATGAAGCGCGGATTGGCGGCGGCCTTCAACATGCCGTCTTCCTTGCAGGCCGCGGTCAGGCGGCCGATCGACCAATCGTCGTCGACCTCCAGGTTATGGCCGCGCTTGATCAGGTCTTTTTGGGTTTCGTCCGGGAACCGGCCCTCGATGACCAGATGACCGGGCACCCAATGACGCGGATAGAACGACGACGGGAAATGCTTGGTGTGGAAGGCCGGGGCGTCGATGGCTTCCTGCAGGTTCAGGCCGTAATGGACCTTGCGCACGAAATAGCCCAGCGCCCATTGATCCTGCTGGTCGCCGCCGGGCGTGCCGAAGGGCATCCAGGCCTTGCCGTCGCGCAGCGCGAAGCCGGGGCTGAGCGTCGTGCGCGGGCGCGACTTCGGGCGCAGGCAATCCTGCTTGGTCTCATCCAGCCAATACATCTGGGCCCGGTTGGTCAGGCAGAAGCCCAGGCCCGGCACCGCCGGATTGCTCTGCAGCCAGCCGCCGGACGGCGTGCCGGAAATCATGTTGCCGTGCTTGTCGATGATATCGAAATGGCAGGTGTCGCCGGGGGCGGCGCCGTTTTCGGCGACTTCCATGTCGTCGAAGCGGGCAACCGTCGGCTCGCCGATGCCCAAGGCGCTCGGCTGTGCCTGTTCTTCCGGCGTCGGCATGCGTTTGATCGGATCGGCGCCGAAGCCCGGCACGTCGCCGGGGCGCAGTTCCAGCGACGCGGTGTCGCCGATCAAGGCGCGGCGGGCATTGTTGTATTCGTCGGACAGCAGAACATCCATGGGGATGTCGATGAAGTCGGGGTCGCCGTAGAACTTTTCCCGGTCGGCGAAGGCGAGCTTCGCGCATTCGGTGACGACGTGGACGAACTCGGGTCCCGTGAACGGCATGGAGGAAAGATCGAAGCCCTTGAGCAGCGCCAGCTGCTGCAGCAGCGCCGGGCCCTGACCCCAGGGGCCGGTCTTGCAGACGGTGTAGTTCATATAGTCGTAGGTCAGCGGCGCCTCGATCGTCGCTTTCCATTCGGCCATGTCGTCGCCGGTCAGGAAACCGGCGTGGCGTTCGCCCGTGGTGTCCATGACGGGGGTCTTCATGAAGGTATCGATGGCTTCGGCCACGAAGCCTTTGTACCAGGCGTCGTGAGCGGCATTGATTTCAGCTTCGCGCCCGCCGCCGGCGGCTTCCGCTTCCTTGAGGATGCGGCGGTACATGTCGGCCATGATCTCGTTCTTGAACAGGGTGCCGGCCTGGGGCACTTCGCCGTTCTTCAACCAGATGTCGCGCGAGGTGTGCCATTCGTCCTCGAACATCGGTTTGATCGTGGCGATGGTGTTGCAGATGTTCGGCACCAGGGCGTAGCCGCCCGAGGCGAATTCGATGGCCGGTTCCAGCACTTCGCGCAGGCGCATGGTGCCGAAATCGCGCAGCAAGGTGGTCCAGGCGGAGAAGGCGCCCGGCACGACGGCCGACAGATGGCCCGTGCCCGGCATGATCTTGTGGCCCATGGCCGTCATCTTCTCGATGGTCTGCCCGGCGGCGGAAACGCCCTGGCCGCAGATGACGTGAGTCTTATCGTCGTGCGCCGTATGGATGATGATCGGAACGTCGCCGCCCGGGCCGTTCAGATGCGGCTCCACGACCTGCAGGGCGAAGCCGGTGGCGACACCGGCGTCAAAAGCGTTGCCGCCCTTTTCCAAAATCGCCATGCCGACGGCGGTGGCCAGCCAATGGGTGGAGGTCACCACACCGAAGGTGCCAAGGATTTCGGGACGGGTCGTGAAGGTCTGTGTCGCGGGCATCATGAAAAATCCGGATTTTGTGGGATCGGGCGAAGAACGCATTGTGGGCACCTTTCCTATCCCCATTGGGGGCGGGCCGCAACCATGACGCCTTTTCCGGAAAAACTTTAGCGAAAACTGATCTGAATTCGGGGGGCTCAAACGCGCTGGTATCGCACTGCACCATAAGCTAGGCTCCATTTTTCGCGGCGCAGCAACCGGGCTGCGCCCATCGATCAACAGGGAGTAAATCGAATGAAAAAGTTCATTACGGGGGCCGCGGTGACGGCCATCGCACTGGGCGCCGGCCTGATGGCCGGCCCGGCCCAGGCCAAGCCGAAATTCTCCTGTGACACGGCGAAGCTGATCGTGCCGTGGAAGCCGGGCGGCGGCACGGGCGTCATCTTCTCGATCTTCGAGAAGGTCGTGAACGACATGGGCGTCGAGCCGCGCATTCAGATGGTCAGCATCCCCGGCCAGGGCGGCAACAAAGGCGCCAAGGAAGCGGCTAAGTCGAAGCCCGACGGCTGCACCTTGTTCGTCATCCACCAGAGCGGCGTGACCAGCTACCTGAACGGCCGCATCCCGTTCCACTTCGACAACTTCGAAACGGTCTCGTTGCTGACCTCGACGCCGTCGATCCTGGGCGCCAGCGCCAAGACGCCGTGGGCGTCCTTCGACGACATGAAAAAGGACACCCTGGCCCGTCCCGAAGAAGTGACCGTCGGCGCCACCTTCGGCTCGACCAGCCACTTCATCTGGCTGCTGCTGGAAGATATGACCGGCATGAAGTTCAAGTACGTGCCGTTCGAAGGCACCAAGGAGCGCAACACCGCGCTGCTGACCGGCGCCATCAACATGGGTGAAACCAACGTCGCCGCCGGCCGCAAGTACATCGAAGGCGGCGAGATCAAGGGCCTGGCCATCGCCGCGACCGAGCGTGCCAAGCAGCTGCCCAATGTTCCGACCCTGAAGGAACTGGGCGTCGATCTGGAATTCGCGTTGAAACGCGGCATCGTGGCCCCGAAGGGCACGCCCAAGGAATACGTCGACTACTGGGCCGGTGTGTTCAAGAAGGCGGCCGAAAATCCTGAGTTCCTGAAGCAGATGGACGCCAAGGGCACGGACGTGTCCTGGGTCGGCCCGGCCGACTACCGCAAGTGGGCGGACAAGCTGTTCGAGGACTACAAGAAGGTCGCCATCAAAATCGGCATGTACAAGGGCAAGTAAGCCCGTATCGGAAATAGGGGCGGCGCGCATCGCAGCGCCGCCCCTTCCTTTCGCAAACGACAATTTTGGGGAAGCAACCGGGGGCATCCATGGAGCGTTTGAACCGCGACACTTTCGTCGCCGTCTTTCTGCTACTGTTCTGCGGCGTCATGTTCTGGGCCAGTTTCGACATTCGCGAACCGGACTACGGGATGTTGCCGCCGTCGGCCTGGCCTCGGGTCATCCTGACCCTGATGTCCTTCCTGTCCGTGATCTATCTGGTTCGGTCGCTCAGCCGCGGCCCCGACGGCCCGGGGGCTTACCCGGGTGAACCGAAATCGCTCCTCGGCTGGATCGCCTATTGGCGGAACCCCATTGCCTGCTTCGCGTTGTTCGCCGGATACCTGACCGCGATCCCGTGGTTCGGCATGCTGATATCCGGCGTCGCCTTCGTGTTCTGCCTGCTGACATTCCTGGGTGGCTGGTCGCCCCGGCGCCTGCTGTTGCATGCGGCGGTCGCGATCTTCGCCGTCGGCGGCATGTGGTCGATCTTCACCTATGGTCTGCGGGTCTTGCTGCCGACCGGCGAATGGACGGGGATCTAGGGCATGATCATCGAGAATATTGCTGACGCCTTTGCCCATATCCTGCACGCCAAGACCCTGCTGCTGAGGGCGGTCGGCGTGGCCGGCGGCTTGATCGCCGGCGCCATCCCGGGATTCACCATCGCCATGGCGGTCGTGCTGACCCTGCCGTTCACCTTTTCCATGCCGCCCGAACAGGGCCTTGCGACGATGATCAGCGTCTTCGTCGGCGGTCTGTCCGGCGGCCTGATGGCGGGGGTGCTGACCGGCATTCCGGGCACGCCGTCCTCCGTCGCGACGACCTTCGACGGCTTTCCCATGGCGCGTGGTGGGCGGCCCGGCCTGGCCTTGGGGCTGGGTGTGTGGTCGTCGTTCACGGGCGGTATGATTTCCGCCGTGCTTCTGGTCACCCTGGCGCCGCAGCTCGCCCGCGTCGGGCTGGAGTTCCAGCCCTGGGATTACTTCATGCTGGTGATGTTCGCCCTGACCATCACCGCCAGTCTGGCCGGCGCCGATTTGATAAAGGGACTGATCGCGGGGGCGCTCGGCCTGTTGGTGCGGACCGTCGGCGAAGACGAAGCCGCGGGTATTCCGCGCTTCGATTTCGGCTCGGAAGTGCTGCTGCAGGGCTTTGATTTCATCGCCGTCCTGATCGGCTTGTTTGCCTTTTCCCAATTGCTGAACGACGTACGCGATCCGAAGGCGGCGCGCACGTCGCTTTCCGAAAAGGGCACCATGGATGCCCGCATCGAACACTGGCAGGCGATCAAGACCCTGATCAAGCATTGGTCGGTGGCGCTGCGGGGGGCGTTGATCGGCACCTTCACCGGCATCTTGCCGGGGGCCGGCGGATCGGTCGCCAACATCCTGGCCTACGATCAGGCCAAGAAGACGTCGAAGAACCCGAAGGAATTCGGCAAGGGCTCGCCCGAAGGCATCATCGCGCCGGAAAGCTCCAATAACGCGACCGAGGGCGGGGCGCTGATCACCATGATGGCCTTGGGCATTCCCGGTGACGTCACGACGGCGGTCATGCTGGGCGCCTTGCTGATCCACGATGTCGTGCCGAGCCCGTCGTTCATCGCCGAACAGCCCGTGTTGGCCTATTCGATTTTCATCTCGTTCTTCCTGGCGACGATCATGATGGTCATCGTGCAGTCGGGAATGCTCAGGGTCTTCGTGCTGGTCACGCGGGTCCGCATGTACATCCTGACAGGCGTCATCCTGGGGTTCTGCGGGATCGGCGTGTTCGCCATCAACAACGTGGACCTGGACCTTTGGACTTTGTTCTGGTTCGGCGTGCTGGGTTTCCTGATGCGGCATTTCGGTTTTCCGCTGGCGCCGATGATCCTGGGTGTCGTGCTGGGCAATATTGCCGAGCTGAACCTGGCGCGGGCCTTGGCCATCGATTCCGATCTGACCCATTTCGTCACCCGGCCGTGGTCTCTGTTCTTCCTGATCATCGCTTTGTTCTCCGCGGTCTTCCCCTGGTTCCAGTCCGTTCGCGGCAAACAGAAATGGACCCTGTTCTATCTGCCGGGCGTCTGTTTCGCCGCATCCGTGCCGCTGTTCATGATGGGGGGGATTCCCCGTCCGATCATCGCCTGTGTGCTGATCGCGGTGGGGCTTTGGGTGCTGTATCGGCGGTGGCGCAACGGCTGGGTTCTGGAAGCCTACGAAGGGCATGAGATCAAGGAAGGCTGAGCAGTTCGAGGGGCGGCGATAGCTTTCCTCAAACGCGCGGCCAAGAAATTTCAATTGGCCTCGGGCGTCATCGTTTCTAAAGTCGTCGCACCCTCAACGGACGAAACAGCCGAGAATCATGACCGAAAATTATTCCTGGGCGCCGGATATCTACGACGTCCTCAAGGACCTGGACGTGCGCCAAGTCGCCTACGTTCCCGACGCGGGCCATGCCCGTCTTCTGAAAATGTGCGAAGCCGACAACGCCATGCGCTGCATTCCGCTGACCACGGAAGAAGAGGGCATCTCCCTCTGCTCCGGGGCCTGGCTGGGCGGCGAACGGGCGGTGATGCTGCTGCAGTCGTCGGGTGTGGGCAACTGCATCAACATGCTGTCGCTGGCCAATACCTGCCGTTTCCCGCTCTTGATGCTGGTGACGATGCGGGCCCAGTGGCGCGAATTCAATCCCTGGCAGAAGCCGATGGGCGAGGGCACCCGCCCGGCCCTGGAAGCCATGGGCGTCAAGGTCACGCAGGCGGAAGAGCCGGACGAAGTCGGCGAAACCGTGCGTTCGGCCGGTGAAATGGCCTATGGCTGGCCCGACATGGCCGCCGTGCTGCTGCATCAGAAACTGATGCCCGTGAAGACCTTCGGCAAATAAGGGCAGGGAGAAACGATATGGACGTTCAACGCGCCGACAATTACGAACTGCACCGCCGCGAGGTCGCCAAGACCCTGCTGGCCGACCGCGATGATGACTTCCTGGTCGTCACCGGCCTGGGTTCGCCCAACTGGGACGCCACCGCCGCCGGCGACCATCCGCTGACCTTCCCGCTCTGGGGTGCGATGGGCGGGGCCGCCACGATGGGCCTGGGCCTGGCCACCGCGCAGCCGAAAAAGCGGGTCATGGTGATGACCGGCGACGGCGAAATGCTGATGGCGATGGGCTCTTTCGCGACCATCGCGACCCAGGCGACCGAGAACCTGGCCATCGTCGTGTTCGACAACGAACGCTATGGCGAGACCGGCATGCAGGCGACCCATACGGCGGGCCCCGTCGACATGGCCGCCGTCGCCAAGGCCTGCGGCTTCCCGGTCACGGCCACGGTCAAGACCGAGGCCGAATTGACGGAAGCCCTGCCGCTGATCAAGGAAGCCAAGGGCCCGGTCTTCGTCGACATCAAGGTCAAGGCCGAACCGCTGCCCTTCATCCTGCCGACCAAGGACGGGGTGCACCTGAAGAACCGGTTCCGGGAAAAACTGCTGGGGCCGGACAGCCTGCTTTAGCGCGGGCAGCCGAGAAACGGAGAAGACGTATGAGCGACGATCTGGCCGGTGTCGAGACCTGCATCCAGGCCTACCTCGACGGGTTGTACCTGGGCGACACGGATCTTCTGTTCAAGACGGCGTTCCATCCGGAAGCCCATATGAACTGTGCTGACCTTGCGGGCCAGCGGGTGCATTACTCGATGGCCGATTTCGAGGAAGTCGTGAAGGGCCGGGGCGCGCCGAAGGATGCCGGGTTCCCCCGCAAGGAGCGGATCGTTTCCATTGACTTCGCCGGGCCGGACACGGCCAACGTGAAGGTCGAGGCCCAGGTCGGCCTGCGGTATTACACCGATTTCCTGGCCTGTATCCGGGTCGACGGCGAATGGAAGATCATCGCCAAGACCTATTGCCTGACCCGCGAATATGCGTCCCTGGACGAAGTTCTCGCCGACGCCGGCTAGGTTTCGTTGACCCCTGCCATAGGTCTAGGTTGGGTCCGTTTCGGTCCGACTTGGCATATATATTGCTCTTCCCGCTTCGACTCATGCCGATGCGCCGTAATTCGCGTCGCGCCGGTTGAGAAGGAGGTATCATGACCCGCAAGACCATCCCCTATTGGATCAGGCTGACCGCCGGTGGTCTCATTGTCGCCGTGTTGACGCAGGTATTGTTTTCCGACCTGGATCTCATTGAGCGCTGGCATGCTTTCGCCGTCGATCACGAGGATTGGGAACTGGATGAGCTGCCGCTGATCTTCCTGACATTGTTGATTTATGTCGTCGTCAATTTGGCGCGTCACCTCGGCCGCGCGGCCGATTTGAATGCGGACCTGCATCAGGAGGTCTGCAACCGCGAGGTTGCCGAGGCCGAATTGAAAGAGGCGATCTCGGCGCGCGACGCCTTCTTCGCCGCCATGAGCCACGACCTGCGGACCCCGATCAACGGCATCAAGGGGTTCGCGGAAATCATGCGTAATGAGACTTTCGGGCCGATCGGCAACGAGAAGTACCGTGAATACGCCATCGACATTCATCGCGCGGCCAGCCTGCTGGACGGTACCGTGGGCCAGGTTCTCGATGTCTCCCGGATGTATCGGGAAGGGGAACTCAAGGTCGCGGTCGAAGAGATCGATCTATGCAGTGAGATCCGCATCTGCCGCGACATGGTCGCCGGATGGACGCGTGCCGACGGCCCGGTGTCGGTCAAACTGGAATGCCGAAGCGCAATCATCCTGTTCGATCAGGCGTTGATCCGGCGATATATCGTGAACCTGTTAACCAATGCCTTGAAATATGCCGGGCCCGACGCCGAAATCTCCGTGCGTGTGGTTCCCGATGCCGATGGCGGCATCCGTCTGACGGTCAAGGACACCGGGGTCGGCGTCGACAGTGCGCAGGTCGGCCGGTTGACCAAAGCATTTAGCCGCGCCTGCACGAACAAGCACGAATACATCGAGGGCGCTGGGCTGGGTCTATGGATCGTCAAGAAAATCGCCGACGCCCATGGCTGCGGTCTGGAAATCGATTCCGCCGTGGGCGAGGGTTTCTCGGTCGCCATGACGGTGCCCGCCGATCGTGTCCTTCGGCCGTCCGGCGACTGCCTGACCGAAGCGGCCTGAAAGGAACACGGATCGTCCCGCAGGGCCTAGCCCCTTTCAACCGCCATCGCCCGCCTGATAGGATCGCCTCCAAATCCAAGACTACGGGAGGAGACGATCGATGAGCGATCTTAAAAAATACCAACTGACCATCGCCGGGCAGAAGACCGACCCGGCCTCCGGCGAATGGTTCGAAAGCGCCAACCCCTACACCGGCAAGGCCTGGGCGGAAATCCCGCGCGGCAATGCCGAAGACATCGACCGCGCCGTCAAGGCGGCGAAGGACGCGTTGCCGGTCTGGCGCAAGACCACGCCGACCCAGCGCGGCCACCTGATGCGCAAGCTGGGCGACCTGATCGCCGAGAACGCCGACAGTCTGGCGGCCACGGAAGTCCGCGACAACGGCAAGCTGATCGCGGAAATGGGCCTGCAGCTCAAGTACGCGCCGCAGTGGTACTATTACTTCGGCGGCTTGGCCGACAAGATCGAAGGCGCCGTCATCCCCATCGACAAGCCCGATACCTTCACCTTTACCCGGCGGGAGCCGCTGGGCGTCGTCGGCATCATCACGCCGTGGAACTCGCCGCTGATGCTGACGGCGTGGAAGCTGGCTCCGGCGTTGGCCGCCGGCAACACGGTGGTTCTCAAGCCGTCGGAATTCACTTCGGCCTCGGCGCTCGAGTTCATGGACCTGATCAAGCAGGCCGGCATTCCCGACGGCGTGGTCAATATCGTCACCGGCTACGGCAAGGAAGCGGGCGAGGCCCTGATCAGCCAACCGGACGTCGCCAAGATCACCTTTACCGGCGGCTCGGCCACGGGCAAGCACGTCTATTCCACGGCCGCGCAGACCTTCAAGAAGGTCTCCCTGGAACTGGGCGGCAAGTCGCCCAACATCGTGTTCGACGACTGCAACATCGAGAACGCGGTCAAGGGGGCGGTATCCGGCATCTTCGCGGCGACGGGCCAGACCTGTATCGCGGGTTCGCGCCTGTTGGTGCAGAAATCGATCCATGACGAATTCGTCGAGAAGCTGGTGGCGCTGGCCAAGACCGCCAAGATGGGCGATCCCATGGACATGGACACCCAGGTCGGCCCGGTGACCACGCCGCCGCAGTATGAAAAGATTCTGGGCTATATGGACGTTGCAAAGGGCGAGGGCGCCGAGACGGCTCTCGGCGGCGGCAAGGCGTCGCGCCCCGAATGTGGCGACGGCTGGTTCGTCGAGCCGACGATCTTCACCGGCGTGAACAACCAGATGCGGATCGCCCAGGAAGAAGTCTTCGGTCCTGTCCTCTCGGTCATTCCTTTCGAGGACGAGGAAGAGGCCCTGGCCATCGGCAACGACGTGGTCTACGGCCTGGCGGCCGGGGTCTGGACGGAAAGCATCCGCCGCGCCTTCATCATGTCGCAGGAACTTCAGGCCGGGACGGTCTGGGTCAATACCTACCGCGCCGTCAGCTACATGGCGCCGTTCGGCGGCTACAAGCAATCGGGCCTGGGCCGGGAAAGCGGTCAGGCCGCCATCGAGGAATTCCTGCAGACCAAGTCGGTCTGGATTTCCATGGCGACCGAAGTGCCAAACCCGTTCGTCATGAGGTAACCCGAAGTGGCGAAAACCGTCCTCATCACCGGCGGCAGCCGCGGCATCGGCGAAGCCATCGTGCGGCTGTTCGCCGAACGCGGCTGGTCGGTGATCTTCACCTTCGTCTCCAACTCCGCCGCCGCCCATAAAGTGGCGACGGAGGCGGGGGCGCGGGCGATCCGCTGCGATTCCGGGAGCGAGGACGATATCCTGGCCTTGTTCGAGACCCTGGACGGCGAGGGCATCGCCCTGGACGCCCTGGTCAATAACGCGGGCGTGTCTGGGCCCAAGCGCCGCGCCGTCGAGGTCACCCGCGAGACCTTGGAAGACGTCACGCGGATCAACTTCATCGGTCCCGTAATGTTCTGCCGCGAGGCGGTCAAGCGCATGTCGACCGAACGTGGCGGCAAGGGCGGAATGATCGTCAATATCTCCTCGACCTCGACCAGGAAGGGCGGGGCCGGGCAATGGGCCGATTATGCGGCGATCAAGGGCGCGGTCGATGTCTTCACCAACGGCCTCGCCCGCGAGGTTGCGGGCGAAGGCATTCGCGTCAACGCCGTGGCGCCGGGATACGTGCTGACCGATATGGCGGTCGACGGCGGGATTGCGGCTAATTTCGAAGCGGCCTTGTTGGCCGAAGTGCCCATGGGCCGGATCAGCGAAACCCGCGAGGTCGCCGAGGGCGTCTATTGGCTGTGCACCGACGCCGCCGGCTACGTGACGGGAACGGTCCTGAACGTGTCCGGCGGGCGTTAGGGCGGGGAGGCCGTCGGCAGGGCGCTCTTTTAAGCGAACGACGCCGTATCCTGCGGCTTGCTCCACTTCATGATTTCTTCCAACAGGGCATCGTATTTGCCCTGGGCGTCGGTGCCACCGAACAGCGGGTCGTCGGCGGGCGGAGCATCGGTGGCCAGTTCCCGCCAATCGTCATCGCTGAGGGCGCGCAGGGCCGCAGGAAAGAACAGGACTTCTTCCATCTGCATATGACGGCGCTGGAAGTCGAGGTATTCGCTTGCAACCTCGACGAACCCGTCGCGCGGCAGTTCCGCGTCCTGCATGACGTTGTCCAGCGCGGCCGCAAAACGGCGGGTGAGGGTGCCGAGTTTTTCATGTTCCTGGTCCAGGTCGCCGACCGTGGTCGCGATATCGGGATCGCGCTGGCGCAGCTTGGCGAGAACTCTGTCCTCCAAGGGGTGATGGTAGCGATCCGGGTAATTCTGTGTGTAGTCCAGGATGCTGGCGACCAGGTCGTAATCCGGCAGGTCGCCTGCTTCGAAGACGCGGACCTCGCGGGCGATGATATCCATCAGGCGGGCAAGGTTGCGATGATCGGTGCGCAGTTTGTCGATCGTCTCTGACATCTCGGTCCCTCCACCATGCAGGTTTCTCAACCTATCTGAGGCGAGTCATCCGTGCCTTGACCTGGGTCAAGCTCGAGCTGTGGATAACTTTGGGGATAGAACGTCAGGCCGCCGCCGGCTGCATCCGGCCCGGAATTTCACCGAAACGCTCTGGGCCATTGATGGATCAAACCCTGGTCGGGCGATGATTGCCGGCCTCTATCGAGCCGAGAAGTCTTTCCATTTCGTCTCATGAACGCGATCAGGCGGCGGGGCGCGCCCAGGGGGATGGCGCGGCAATCCATCGACCGGGCGCCACCGTTGCCGGTCCCGCCCTCGTCGATTGCTTGAAACCCAAGGTATTCCGCGGTTTTTATACTATCTCATCGATGGCTCGGATGCCCGCCTTGGCGTCCGGGCGCTAAGTGAAATGGGGGCGGCGACGGGGGGATGCCGGATGTCTCCCGAAATCAGGGAGCTTTTCGACAATATCTTTACAGTCCTTCACAGCGTGCTCGGCAACCCCGGCCGGAGAGGCCGCACAGAGCGGGCCTTTCACCGACGCCGTCCCGGAAAGGGCGAAATCGCTGAAAATCATAGATGTGGATATCTGACGCGGCCGGAGCCCCGAAATCTCGGCCACCGGGCAAAGTTGCGCACATGGTGCGCGTCAGGCGAGCGGTGGCCAGCCGGGCGCAGATGCATCCGTAATGCTTGCCGAAAGGCCGACTTGGTGATAGCTCAGGAGCTAATATACAGTGTGTAGGGGGAGAATTACCCCCGCCGGACCAAATACCAAGGAGCCCCCCATGTTCGACCGTGACCGTTTCACCCAGGATTGCCTGGACGCCATCAAGGAAACCGACAGCCATATGGCGGTAAAGGAATTGATCGAACGTGCCTGTGCCGATCCGGCCGACCTGTTGCGCGGTCTGGGCGAGCCGACCAAGGCGGGGCCCGACAAGATCTACGTCTCGGACGAACTGACGATCCTCAATCTGGTCTGGGGGCCCTACATGACGCTGATGCCCCATAACCATAACATGTGGGCGGTCATCGGCCTCTATACCGGGGCCGAAGACAACGTGTTCTGGAAGAAGGTCGACGGCGAGCCGGGCCATTCCCGCATCGAAGCCGCCGGCGCCAAGGCCATGCGCCCGGGCGACGTGGCGCCGTTGGGCAAGGACATCGTGCATTCGGTGACCAACCCGATCGACCGCATGACCGGCGCGCTGCACGTCTACGGCGGCAACTTCTTCGAAGAACCGCGCAGTGAGTGGGAACCGGAAAGCCTGACCGAACGCCCCTACGACGTGGCCACCAACATGGCTTTGTTCGAGCGCTACAACGCCGACCTCGCC
>NZRL01000109.1 GCA_002696205.1 Rhodospirillaceae bacterium
CAGGAAACCCGCCTGATGGACCCCAACAAGGGCGAGACCCGGTCCATGCGGGCCAAGGAATTCGCCCATGACTACCGCTATTTCCCGGACCCGGACCTGCTGCCCCTGGAATTGACGGACGACTTCATCGAAGGCATCCGCGCGACCCTGCCGGAACTGCCCGACGACAAGAAGCAACGCTTCATGGACGACATGGGCCTGTCCGCCAAGGACGCGACGACCCTGGTCGCCGACCGGGAAAGCGCCGAATACTTCGAAGCCGTCGCCGCCAAGCACGATGCGAAGAAGGCCGCCAACTGGGTGACCAACGACCTGTTCGGCGCCCTGAACAAGGCGGGCCTCACGATCGCCGAAAGCCCGATCTCCGCCGATCACATGGCCAAGCTGCTGACCCTGATGGACGACGGCACGATTTCCGGCAAGATCGCCAAGGACGTGTTCGAGATCATGTGGGAGACCTCGGACGATCCGGAAAAGATCGTCGAGGACAAGGGCCTGAAGCAGATCACCGACACCGGCGCCATCGAGGCGGCGGTGGACGAGATCATCGCCGCCAACCCGGGCCAGGCCGACGAAGTCCGCGGCGGCAACGACAAGGCCATCGGCTGGTTCGTCGGCCAGGTCATGAAGGCGACCCAGGGCAAGGCCAACCCGCAACAGGTCAACCAGCTGCTGCGCGACAAACTGAAGGGGTAGGGGCCGTGCACATCCGCCCCTATGCCCCGGCGGATCACGAACGGGTCCGCCAAATCTTCCTCGACTGGAACCATCACATCACCCAGCCGGGGATGGAGAACCTGTTCGCGTCCTACATCCAGTTGGCGCTGGACGAGGAAATCGACTGTATCCCCGATTATTACGGCCGTCCGGGTTTCGGCTTCTGGGTCGCCGAGATCGACGGCGAGGTCGCCGGGATGGTCGGTCTGGAAGATGTCGGCAAGGGGGCGGCCGAGGTGCGGCGCATGTACGTCGCCGCCGAATTCCGCCGCCGGGGGCTGGGCCGCAAGCTGCTGCGCTTCGTCGAGGGCAAGGCCCGCGACATGGGGTTCGAGCGGATGGTCCTTTCGACCTCGGCGTTGCAGCCGCAGGCCAAGGCGCTTTATGAGGTTGCGGGCTACGACCTGGAACGCGAGGAAGTCTCGACGACCCAGACCAAACGCACGGCCGGATCCGGCCTGATGCGGTACTACTTCGCCAAAGATCTATAGCCGGTCCCGAGGGCGACCGGCGACCGATGCTCAATGGCCGCTGAACGGCGGCTCCAGGACGGGCAGGGTCACGGTGAAGATCGTGCCGCCCGACGGGTTGGGGTCGATGGACAGGCGGCCGTTATTGACCTGAACCAGTTGCCGGCAAAGGGCGAGGCCCACGCCGGTGCCGATCTCCCCCTTGCTGCCGGTCGCCAGATCGGCGCTTTCCCCGGACAGCACGCGGTCGATCAGTTCCCGGTCCATGCCGATGCCCGTATCGGTGATCGTGACCCGCGCCTCGGTGCCCGTATGGCTGACAGAGACCGAGACCTGGCCGCCTTTCGGCGTGAATTTCAGGGCGTTGTTGACCAGATTGCGGATCACCGTGGAAATCTGGTGGCGGTCGACGCTGACCTTGACCGGCGCGCCGGGCTCGACCTTCAGGACGACGCCCCGCAGCGAGGCATCGGCCGAATAGACGCCCGCCGTTTCGCGCGCCAAGCCGCCCAGGTCGGTGGTTTCCATATGGGTCTGACGCTGCCCCGTGCGGACCAGTGCCCATTCCAATAGGTTTTCCAGAACCTCCGAGGCATTGCGTCCGGCTTCGTAGAGCTTTTCGCCGTATTCATGGACGGTCTTCGGATCGAGACGCCGGTTGGGATCGGCCAGTAACTGGGCATAGATCAGCAACGGATTGAACAGGTTGCGGATGTCGTGGCCGATGACGGTCAGCAGAACGTCCTTCTGGCTGTTGCTTTCCTCCAATTCGTCCGTGCGCTGAGCCAGCGCGCCCTGGGCGCGTTCCCGTTCTTCCATTTCTCGGCGCAGACGTTGGTTGAAGGCGGCCAGCCACAAACCCGCCAACAAGGCCAGAATGGCGGTGATGGACGCGCCGACCAGAGCCCAGGGCATCCAATCGGGCAGGTCGTCCATCGTGTCCCGCCGATAGATGAAGCCGCTGAGCGACATGTCTTTCGGCAGCAGCCCAAGCCCCGCGTAATGCTGGGCGATGCGCTCCCACCGTGAGGGATTGATGAAGCCCAGGGGTACGACATCGGCAAGGATCAGGTCGGCGGAGGTGCGCGCTTCGTAAAGCAGGTTCTCCCGCGATTTGCGGTTGCCGTAGGTGGCGCGGATGTAATCGACGATTTCTTCCGGATGGGCCATGGCATACCGCCAGCCTTCCAGCGAGGCTTCCCGGAATGCCCGAACCATTTCCGGGTCCTTGTCGATCACGTCTTCCGTGGTGAACAGGTTGTCGCCGTAGAAATCGACGCCGCCGTCGATCGGCCGGAACAGGCGCACGGGACCGACTTCTCGTTCGTATTCGAAGGACTCGTCCGTGGCATACATGCTCATGGCATCAACGTGGCCCGAGCGTAGATCGTCGGTGTCGAACGTGTGTTCGATGAAATTCATATGGTTGATGTCCAGGCCTTCGGCGGCGAAATAGGCCATCAGTTCCGTTTCATGCGGCGCGATCATGATCTTGCCGCGGGCCAGTTGGTGGATGTTGTGGATCGGGGAACTGGCGTCGAGCATCAAGGCCAGCGGCGAATGCTGGTAGATCACAGCGAGCACGACCACCGGATCGCCGGCCGCGCGCATCATCAACAAATCCGTCGTGCCGACACCGAATTCAGCCTCGCCCTTGGCGACGGCTTCCATGGGCTTGCTGCCCGGTACCGCGGGCTTGATCGTGACGTCCAGACCGCGTTTGCGGTAGAAGCCCCGCGCCTGCGCCGCGTAGTACCCGGCGAATTGAAACTGATGCGCCCATTTAAGTTGCAGCGTTACCTTGACCGATTGCGATGGGGCGGAACTTTGGGCGCGGACCGGCAGGGCGCTGTCCAAAAGGAGCAGCCCCGCGAAGGTCAATGCGATCAGGAAACGGTACAAAATCGAGGGCCTGTTTGTTTGTTCGGCGTCAACGCCTGTTATGGTCCGTATTCGGTTTCGATCCACGGCAGCGGCTGTGCCGCAGACGTGAAATGACCACGGGCTTCGTTCGGCCGGGCTGGCCGCCCGAACGAACAGGGTGCAAAATTGAGCATAAATATACAAGGGGTCTAAGATAATCGTGACAATAATCGGAGAGGCCGCGTGTTCGAAGTCGATGAAGATGCCGTGTCCGAGGACGCGGTAGAGGAAAAGCAGGATGATTCCCTGTTCTGCGCGCGCTGCGGCCATCTGGTGACCCGCGCCGGATGGGCCGCCCGGCCCGAAGGCGGGCATGAACGGGTCTGCGCCAACCCGGCGGGTCGGATGTTCCAGGTGGTCAGCTTTCTGGAGGCTCCCGGCGCCGCCGACCGGGGGGCGCCGACCGACGAATTCACCTGGTTCCCGGGTTATGCCTGGAACTTTGCCGTCTGCCGGGGCTGCGGGGACCATCTGGGTTGGCGCTACACCGGCGACCAGGACCCGCCCGTGTTCTGGGGCCTGATTAAGGACCGACTGACCAGTCAGCCGAAATAGGAGCAGATCATCATGTCCAAACCGACCGTCGCCATCCGATATTGCACGGGCTGCCGCTGGCTGCTGCGGGCCGCCTGGATGGCGCAGGAACTGCTCACGACCTTCGAGGATGATCTGGCGGAGGTTTCGCTGGTGCCCGACCATGTCGGCGGGCGTTTCATCGTCAGCGTCGGTGAAACCGTTGTTTGGGACCGCAAGCGCGACGGCGGTTTTCCCGAGATCAAGGTTCTGAAGCAACGGGTGCGGGATATCGTCGCGCCGGACCGGGACCTGGGCCATTCGGGCCGTCATTCGGGCGCCGGAGGATAAGGTGTTTTCCCGATATGGGTTCGATCGCGGACTCCCCCGGCCTTTGGCGACCTGATAGCCTTCTCGACAGAAAGATTTGGCAACAAACGCCAACGATAAAAGGAGGATCGATATGGATTTGGTGATTCGCGGCGCAGCCATTTACGACGGCCAGGGAGGGGCGCCTTTCCGGGGGGACGTCGCGGTCAAGGACGGGCGGATCGCCGCCGTCGGCACGGTCACCGAAAAGGGGGCGGAAGAGATCGACGCCACCGGCCTGGCCCTGATGCCCGGCATCATCGACAGCCACACCCATTTCGACGCCCAGATCACTTGGGATCCGGGTTGCACGCCGTCGCCGGAGCTGGGCGTGACCAGCGTGCTGATCGGCAATTGCGGGTTCACCATCGCCCCCTGCCGGGAGCCGGACCGCGACCTGATCATGAAGAACCTGGTTCAGGTCGAGGGCATGTCCCTGGATGTCCTGCGCGGCGGCATCAAATGGGATTTCGAGACCTTTCCTCAGTATCTCGACATGCTGGAAGCGCAAGGTTCGGTCATGAACGTCGGCGCCTTCCTGGGGCATTCGTCGATCCGCACCTACGTCATGGGTCCGGCCGCCACGGAACGCGCCGCCAACGACGACGAAGTCTCCGAAATGGCCGAACTGGTGCGCCAGGCCATGAAAGCCGGGGCGGTCGGTTTCGCGACCTCGACGGCGCCCCAGCACAACGGGTGGGGCGGCATTCCCATGCCGTCGCGATTGGCGGACCACGAAGAATTGGAGACCCTGGTCACCGCCATGGGCGAAGACGGCCGGGGGGTGTTCATGCTGACCAAGGGCAACACGACCGATGTGCCCTACCTGGAAACCGTCGCCGCCAAGGCGGGCCGCCCGGTGATGATCGCGGCCCTGCTGCACAATCCGACCAACCCGGAAGGCACCTTCAACGATCTCGCCGCCGTCGCCGCCGCGCGGGCCAACGGACACGAGCTTTGGGGGCAGGTTTCCTGCTGTCCGCTCTATATGGATTTCTCGCTGAAGTCCGCCTACCCGATGGAGGGGCTCAACGCCTGGAAACCGGCCATGGAGGCGACGGGGGAGGCGCTCAAGGCCGTCTATGCCTCGCCCGAATTCCGTCAGGCCGTGAAGGACGAATTGGCCGGGCCCGCGGGGGTGCGCCTGTTCAACGGCGAGTGGCATAAATTGGAAGTTACCGAGACGGCCAAGCCGGAAAACAAAGCCTACGATCAGAAGAAGGTGCAGGACCTGGCCGATGCGGCGGGCAAACATCCCTTGGATTGGATGCTCGACCTCGCCATATCGGAAGATCTGGAGACCTTGTTCATGGCCGAGCTTCTGAATACGGACGAAGACGCCGTCGGCCGCATGATGGCCGACCCCAACGCCTCGGTCGCGTTGTCCGACGCGGGGGCGCATCTGACGTTCTTCTGCGACGCCGGGTTCGGGCTCCACCTGATGGGCCATTGGAGCCGCGACCTGGGTAAGTTGACGCTGGAGGCGGCGACCCGTGAACTGACGGCCAAGCCCGCCGCCATCTACCGCATTCCCGAACGGGGCGAGATCAAGGAAGGCTACCATGCCGATCTCTTGCTGTTCGATCCGGCCACCGTGGGCCGGGGGCCGAAACGCCGGGTGTTCGACCTGCCGGGGGGTGCTCCCCGCCTGACCACCGACGCCGTCGGCGTCCACGGCGTCTGGGTCAACGGCACCAAGGTCGCGGACGCCGAGGGTGCGACCGACGCCGGCCTGCCCGGCAAGCTGCTGCGCAGCTTCGGCAGTTGAGACACGCGAAGATCACGAGACTAGGAGACCATCAATGAGCACTTCCTGCATCGCCGTCATGGCGCCCGGCGACATGGGCCATGCCGTGGGCAAGGTCCTGGGCGAACACGGCCATGACGTCATCACCTGCCTGGCCGGGCGCAGCGCCCGAACGAAGGGCCTGGCCGAGGCGGGGAATTTCCGCGACGTGCCGGATATGGAAACCCTGGTCCGCGAGGCCGACCTGATCTTGTCGATCCTGCCGCCCGCCAACGCGCTGGGCCAGGCGAAGGACATGGCGGCGGCCATGAAATCGGTGGGCACGACGGCGGTCTATGTCGATTGCAACGCGGTCGCCCCCGGCACGGCGTTGGAAACGGCGGCGGTGATGGCGGAGGCCAAGGCACCGTTCATCGATTGCGGCATCATCGGCCTGTCGCCGCAGCCGGGCCGCTCGACCCGGTTCTACGTCTCCGGCCCCGATACCTCGGCCATGCGGGCCCTGGACGGTCACGGCATCACGGTTATCGACGTGGGCGAGGCGATCGGTCGGGCCTCCGGTTTGAAGATGGCCTACGCCGGTCTTACCAAGGGGACCAACGCGCTTTACACGGCGGTTCTGATGCTGGCCGAACGCATGGACCTGTTCGATGAATTGATCGGCGAATTTGAGGACAGCCAGCAGGTGGCGCTCAAGAACATGCGCGCCCGGGTGCAGCGCCTGCCCGCCGATTCCGGCCGTTGGGTTCGCGAGATGGAGGAAATCGCCCAGACCTACCGCGAGGCGGGCCTGCCGGGCGGCTTCCACGATGCCTCGGCGGAAATCTACCGTATCCTCGACGCCACGCCTTTCGGACGGGAAACGCGGGAAACCATCGATCCCAACCGGACGATGGAAGACAGCATCCCGGTCTACGCCGCCCATATCGACGCCGCAGCCAAGGACGCGGCCGATGACTGACGGGGCAGGTAACCTCAAGCATCTGAGCCTGGGCGAGGTCCACGACCTCGCCTTCAATTGCCTTGTCGCCAACGGTTGCGACGACGCCAACGCCCAAGCCGTCGCCGACAACATGACGGCGGCGGAACGGGACGGTTCGGAATCCCATGGTCTGTTCCGTCTGCCGGGCTATGTCGCCTCGCTGCAAAGCGGCAAGGCCGACGGCAAGGCCAATCCCCAGGCCGAGGACGTCGCGCCCGGTGTCGTTCGGGTGGACGCCCGGAACGGCTTCGCGCCGCTGGCCTTCGAGGCCGGGCGCAAGCCCCTGGTGGCCAAGGCGAAGGCGCAGGGGATCGCCGTCTTGGGCATCGTGCGAACATTCCATTTCGCGGCTCTATGGCCCGAGGTGGAGGCCCTGGCCCGCGAAGGGCTGGTCGCCTTCGCCTGTACCTCGACCATGCCGTTCGCGGCCCCGGCCGGCGGGTCCAAGGCCTTGTTCGGCACCGATCCCGTCGCCTTTGCCTGGCCGCGTCCGGACGGCCACCCGGTTGTCGTCGACATGGCGACCACGGCCATGGCACGGGGCGAGGTGATGCTGGCGGCCCGAGAGGGCCATGACGTGCCCTTGGGGGTCGGCCTGGACGGCGACGGCCAGCCGACCCGCGATCCCAAGGCGATCCTGGAAGACGGCGTGATGCTGCCCTTCGGCGGCTACAAGGGATCGGCGATCTCGATGATGGTGGAATTGTTCGCGGGTGCCTTGATCGGCGAGGTGTTTTCGTTCCAGGCGGGCGAGGCGGATAATCGCGACGGCGGCCCGTCCCGCGGCGGCGAATTGATCCTGGCCATCGATCCGGCCCGCATGGGCGGGGACGGCGACGGCATCGCCTTGGGCGAGGCGCTGTTCGAGAAGATGCTGGATGCGGGGGCGGCGCCGGGGGCGGTGCGCCTGCCGGGTGATCGGCGTTACGGCAATCGAGAAAAGACGCCCCGGGACGGCGTTGCCATTCCCGGGGCGCTATATGACAGGATCTTGGCGCTGGTGGGAGGTCCAGCTTGATCCTATCCGGCCTACGACCTCTTTCGGCCCGGTGGTTGGGCCGTTAGGTGAGACGAGGTCAGTAGGGCCGGTCTCCGTTCACGGTGACGCGGTGCATTTCGCGGCGATGACCGTGATAATCATTCAGGGCGTAATGGTGGGTGCACCGGTTGTCCCAGAAAGCCATGGACCCGACCTGCCAACGGAAGCGGCAGGTGAATTCCGGCTTCTTGATATGGGCCAGCAGGTAGTCGAGCAGCGGCTTGCTTTCTTCGCGGCTCATGCCTTCGAAACGGTCCGTGAAGGGCTCGTTGATATAGAGGCATTTGCGCCCCGTGTCCGGATGGGTGCGGATCACCGGATGCAGGGTTTCCTTGGCCTCGTGAACGCCGTCTTTCAACTTTGTCGACCGGGTCGAGTTGCGCTCGGCGCTGGCCTGGACCAGGAACGCATCCGAATGGACCGCGTTCATGCCGCTGAGCATCCGCCGCATGCCGTCGGTCAGCATCTCGTAGGCGAGATACAGATTGGCGAACAGCGTATCGCCGCCGAACGGCGGAACCTCACGGGCGTAAAGGATCGAGCCCATCGGCGGTTCCGGCAGGAAGGTGGCGTCGGAATGCCAGCTGTCGCCGATGTTGTTCATGGCGTCGGCTTCCTTGACGACCTGCAGGATCTCCGGGTGGCCTTCCAACGGTTCGTAGATCGGGTGGATGTTCAGCGTGCCGAAGCGCAGGCCGAAGGCCTTCTGTTGATCCGGAGTCAGCTCCTGATCGCGGAAGAAGATGACGCAGTAGTCGTTCAGCGCGCGGTGGATTTCCGCCATGACGTCGTCCGACAGGTCCGTGGAAAGGTCCACGCCGGTAAGCTCGGCGCCGAGCGCACCGCAGATCGGGGCCACGTCCAGATGCCGGTAGCCTTCCGGGGTTTTCGACAATGTGGGTACGGGTTGCAACATGATGGTCTCCTATTGTTTTTCGGTGAGCGGCCGCCGCGACAGCAGCCAGCGTGCCCCCAGGTGGCTAACGACGATGGCGATCCCGACCAGGTCCAAGGTATGGCCCGGATCGACGAGGCAGTAGGCGGCGGCGAGATAAAGGATCCGCTCCACCATGGTACGTGCCGGATATCCGCTGACGGCGACGCCGAACAGCACCGCGCCGCCGATCGCCGTCGCGATATCCATGGCGATGACGTGCCAGGGGAAATCGCTGCCGATGATCAGCAGATCCGGGTTGAAGACGAAGATGAACGGGATGATGAAGGCCAGGCCCGCGAAGCGCAGCGCCGATAGGCCCGTTCCGGTGACCGATCCTTCGGCCAGGGCGGCGGCCCCGAAACTGGCCACCATGACCGGCGGCGTGATCAGGGACAGCACGGCGTAGTACAGCACGAACA
>NZRL01000110.1 GCA_002696205.1 Rhodospirillaceae bacterium
CCTGTTGCATGGCGGCGTTCAGGTTGGCCAGGCGCTTCATCGGCTCATAGGCCAGCAGCAACGCGGTGATGAAGGAAAAGAACGAACCCGAGGCCGTATTGCCGTGGATCACCCGGTAGCCGCCATAGAAGATGACGATGCCGACGGCGACGCCACCCAGGGTTTCCATGATCGGGCTGGACAGCGCACGCGTGCGTTCGGCCTTCATGGTCAGCTTGAAAATGCGTTCCACGATCTCGGCGACGCGGGCGCGCTCGTAGGCTTCCATGGAATAGGCTTTGACCACGCGGATGCCCTGGATGGTCTGTTCCAGCAGGGTCGTGAACAGGCCCATTTCGCGCTGCGTATTGGCGGTCACCTTGCGCATCCGGCGGCCGAGCTTGACGATCGGCAGCAACGCCAGGGGGAAGATGAAGAAGGAGATCAGCGCTAACTGCCAATCCTGATAAAAGGTCACGCCGATCAGACCGATCAGGGTCATCAGGTCCTTGCCCAGGCTGGTCCAGGCGTTGGAAACCGCACCCCGCATCTGGTTGATATCAACCAGAAAGCGCGAAATCAGCCCACCGGTGTTGGAATTCTGAAAGAACGTCACGTCCATGCGCGACAGTTTGTCGAACAGGCGGTTCTGGTAGTCCGTCACGATGCGCAGCCCGACATAGGCCATCAGCGTCGCCTGGCCGAAGTTTGCCAGACCCTTGATGATGAACACGGCGAACACGGCGAGGCCCACCGGCATCAGCATGCTTTCATCGCGGTTGACGAAGATGTCGTTGACGACCGGTTCCATCAGCCAGGCGCTGAGCGCCGTCGCCCCGGCCATCACGGCCATGCAGACAAGCGCCGCCATGAACCAGCGCATGTAACCGCGCATGCTTTCCTTGAGCAGCCGGCCGAGCAGGCTGGCCGTGGAGGCGTGGGCGGGCGAATGGGTGTCGACGGTGGACGCCACGGGCCTCGGGTCCTTCCGAAGGTTCCAATGGATCAGGGTCGCACCTTTTACCACGGGACTTTTGAAAGGCCAAGAATCGCGCGGTATTTCAGGGATTTATAGGAAGGTTTTCAAACGCTCAGCGAAAGACGTGCAGATTGCCTTCGAACTGGTCGAAACTGGCGTCCCAGGAGTACTTGAGGGCATGGGCGCGGCAGGTCTCCGCCGGGATCGCGAGCGCCGCCTCGACCGCCTTGCCCAGGTCGTCGTCGAGCACCCCGGCGCCCGATTGGTTCACCACGTCGAGCGGCCCCGGCACCGGATAGGCCGCGACCGGCACGCCCGAGGCCATGGCCTCCAACAATACCAAGCCGAAGGTATCTGTCCGCGACGGAAAGACGAACACGTCGGCGGCGGCGAAATATTTCGCCAGATCCTCGCCTTCGCGCATACCGGCGAAACGGACGTCGGGATACTTGCGTTTCAGGTCGTCCAACTGCGGACCGTCGCCGACCACGTATTTGGTGCCGGGCAGGTCCAGTTTCAGAAACGCCTCGATGTTCTTTTCCACGGCGACGCGGCCGGTGAACAGGCTGATCGGCCGGGGACCGTCCAGGAATGCCTTGTCCCTGGGCTTGAAAAGGTCGGTCCAGACGCCCCGCGACCAACGCCGCACCGGCGGTTTGAAGCCGCGCGCGACCAGGTCGTCCTCGATGGTCTGGGTCGCCACCATGATCGCCGATGACGGGCCGTGGAACCATTTCATGACGGCATAGAGCCAGCCCAGCGGCAGCGGCACGCGGGCGTGGATGTATTCGGGGAACCGCGTGTGATAGGCCGTGGTGAAGGGATAGCCTTTTTTCAGGCAGTGGGCCCGGGCGGCCACGCCGAGCGGGCCTTCGGTCGCGATATGGATGGCCTGGGGGTCGAAGTCCTCGATCGCGCGGGCCACGCCGCGCCCGGGAAACAACGCCAGGCGGATTTCCGGATAGGTCGGACAGGGGACCGAGCGAAACGCATCGGGCGAGACCAGGCGCACCTGGTGCCCGCGCTTTTCCAACCCCTGCTTCAGGGTGTCGAGGGTTCGGACGACACCATTGATTTGGGGATACCAGGCATCGCTGACGATGAGGAGTCGCATTCTTCTTCGTCCCTCAGGAAGGATAGGCCGCGCAGTTCCGCCCATTTCAGGATTTCCAGGCGGCCGTCCTCGTGTTCGACCAGAGCCGTGCAGCTTTCGACCCAGTCGCCATCGTTGCAGTAGAGAATGCCGTCCATGTCGCGCATTTCGGCGGTATGGATATGGCCGCAGATGACGCCCTGCACGCCCATCTTGCGGGCTTCGCCGACGACGGCGGCTTCATAGCTCGAGACGAACTCGACGGCGTTCTTGACCTTGTGTTTCAGGTAGGCCGACAGCGACCAGTAGGAAAAGCCCAGCTTGCGCCGCACGATGTTGAGCCAAAGGTTCAGCATCAGCGCCGCGTTGTAGGCATTGTCGCCCAGGAAGGCCAACCACTTGGCGTATTTGACGACGCCGTCGAACTGGTCGCCGTGGATGACCAGAAAACGCCGCCCGTCGGCCATGGTGTGATAGGCCTCGTTCAAGACGGCGACCCGGCCGAACCGGTGATTGGCGAAATCGCGGAAGTTTTCGTCGTGGTTGCCCGGCACGTAAACGACCCGCGTGCCCTTGCGCGCCTTGCGCAGGATTTTCTGAATCACGTCGTTATGGGCCTGGCGCCAATACCACGCCCGGCGCATGCGCCAGCCGTCGATGATGTCACCGACCAGATAGAGGTACTTCGATTCCGTATGCTTGAGGAAGTCGAGCAGCATTTCCGCCTGGCACCCGCGCGTGCCCAGGTGGATATCCGATATCCAGATGGAGCGGAACTTGAGCGGCGTTTTCGGCTGGGTCGGCTGTACGGCGTTCATGGGGTCCACAGCGGCTCGTGTCGTTGTGCCTATATTTAGTGTGGACTTTTATGTAATAGAGCATATGTTCCGCAATACTTAGAGGCCCATGTCATGTAAACTTCACACACGGGAAATAAATTCGCAATTATAGTCGCAACAAAAGTGCCATATTTCCACGTCCCGGCGAGAAATCATGCCCGATTCAAACCTTTTGCCGGGGGAGCCGGCGACAGTATTGACCGCTCCCCGCAATGCCCTTGTGATCTTCAATCCCACCGCCGGGGGCCGCCGCCGCGCCCGCCTGGACCGTGTCCTCGCCCATATGCGGGCCCTGGGCGCCGTGGTAACGCTGCACGAAACGACGGCGCGCGGCGATGCCGAACGGACGGCGCGGGAAGCCCCCGCCGACGTCCATGACGTGATCGTTGCGGCGGGCGGCGACGGCACCATCAACGAGGTCATCAACGGCCTGGCGGGACGCGACGTGCCGCTCGGCATCATCCCGCTGGGCACGGCCAACGTGCTTGCCGCCGAGTTGGATCTGCCGACCGACGCGGAAGGCCTGGCGCGGACCATCGCCCTCGGCCGGTTGCAGCCGGTCACCCTGGGCGAAGTCAACGGCCGCCGCTTCGTGCAGATGGCGGGCGTCGGCTTCGACGCCCATGTGGTGGCCAGCGTCGATACGGGCATGAAGCGCCTGGTCGGCAAGCTCGCCTATGTCTGGGAAACCCTGCGCGGGTTCTTCCGCTTCGATTTCCGGCCCTATCACCTGATCGTCGACGGCAAGGCCTATGACGTGGGCTCGGCGGTCTTCGCCAACGGCCATTTCTACGGTGGCCGGTTCGTCTGCGCCCGCGAGGCGCGCCTGACCGACCCGCATCTGCATGTCTGCCTGTTCAAATCGGTGGGGCCGTGGTCGGCGCTCCGCTATGCCGCCTGGATGATGCTGGGCCGGTTGGACAAGCTGCCGGATTACGAAGTGATCCCGGCGACCTCCATCGTCGTCGAGGGGGCCGCGGGCGAGCCGGTCCAGGGCGACGGCGACATCGTCGCGACCCTGCCGCTGGACGCGCGGATTTCTGCCGACCGCCTGGACATGCTGGTTCCGGCCTAGAACGCCCGCCCGGCTTTTCGAAGCCCGTCGCCTGCACCCAATGTCAGAACCTCGGCCGAGGCGGCCGGTCCGCGCGGCGACGTCGGGCCCACCAGCGCGTCAAACTGTCACGCGCCATTCAACAAATTGACCAATTTGTCGGTAAGGCTGCCGGTTCCGCAATTTTGGCACGGCAGACCATCGACCGCCCCGCCGCGGACCATCATCCGGCGCCGGGCATTCGTCTCGTCCGGGCCGCACCACGTGCTCTAGGGGGAGACTTTCCACATGACGACCGGCACCCATACCCTGACCCCGGGTCAGGCCGATTCCGGCGACAGCGCCAAGAATTTTCTGCTCTGGCTGGGCGTCATCGCCCTGGTCTATCTGCTGATCACGGCGGTCGGGACCATTTCCTCGGGCTTCAAGACCGCGACCGGCGGCCAGGCCAAGGAACTGTTCGCCTTCGCCACCAACCCGATCCTGGGCCTGTTGATCGGCACCATGGCGACGGCCCTGATCCAATCGTCCAGTACCGTGACCTCGATCATCGTCGCCCTGGTCGCGGGGGGGCTGCCGATCACCATCGCCGTGCCCATGGTCATGGGCGCCAACATCGGCACGACCATCACCAACACCATCGTCAGCCTGGGCCATGTGCGCGACAAGGAGGAATTCCAGCGCGCCTTCGCAGCGGCGACGGTGCATGACTTCTTCAACCTGTTGAGCGTGCTGATCTTTCTGCCGCTGGAAATCATGTTCGGTTTCCTGGAGAAGCTCGGCCTTTACATGGCGAGCTTCCTGGTCGGCGGCGAGTCCATGAGCCTCAAGGGCTTCAACTTCATCAAGGCCGCCTACAAACCGGTGGTCAACGTCTTCAAGGACGCGGCCCATATCCTGCCGCATCCCTTCGACGGCATCTTCATGATCGTCCTGGGCATCGTGCTGATCTTCGTCGCCATCCTCTACATGGGCAAGATTCTGAAGAAGCTGATGGTCGGCAAGGCCAAGGAATTCCTGCACGCCGCCATCGGGCGCGGCCCGGTTACCGGCATCCTGTCCGGCACAGGAGTGACCGTCCTGGTTCAATCGTCGTCGACGACGACCAGCCTGATGGTGCCGCTGGCTGGATCGGGCGTGCTCAGCCTGCGTCAGATCTATCCCTTCACCCTGGGCGCCAATATCGGCACCACGGTGACCGCGCTGCTGGCGGCGACGGCGATCGCCGGCGACAAGGCGCTGTTCGCGCTGGCCATCGCGCTGATCCACTTCGCTTACAACATTGTCGGCTGCATTCTGATTTACGGCCTGCCGCCCTTGCGGGTGCTGCCCATCTACGGCGCGGAATGGCTTGCCGGGATGGCGACCAAGAACAAGCTCTATGCCCTGGCCTATGTCCTGGGGGTGTTCTTTATCATCCCCGGCGTCATCGTCGGCATTTCCAATCTTTAAGCCACGGCAAGGCCATTCACGGGAGACACCGCCATGAACGAACAATTGAAAAGCACGTCGATTGAACGCCTGAAAGGCATGATCGAGAACACCGAACAGCAACTCGCCTATCTCAAGGACGAATTGCAGGAACGCGAGAACCAAGCCGCCCACGAACAGATCGAACACCTGGACGATTACATGGACGTGGCCGAACAACGGTTCGGGCCGCTGATCGAATTCGTCGCCACGATCATGAAGGAACTGCGGAATACGAAGTCCAAGGGCTAAGGCCCACGGTCCCGCCATCCAAGACCTCAAGGAGAATGAACATGCGCAAGGTTCTCGCCGCCGCCGCCTTCGCCGGCGCCATGGCCCTCGCCCAAACGGCCGACGCCCGCGACAACGTCCGCATCGTCGGCTCGTCCACGGTCTATCCGTTCACCGTCGCCGTGATCAACGAAATGGAAAAGTCCAAGGGCCTGGACATCGACATCAAAAGCACCGGCACGGGGGGCGGCTTCCTGCTGTTCTGCACCGGCGGCGGCGATACCTGGCCGGACCTGACCGGCGCCTCGAGGCCGATGAAGGACTATGAAAAGAAACGGTGCGAACGCAATGGCGCCGGGGCAATCACCGAGATTAAGATCGGCTATGACGGCATCGTCGTCGCCAACGCGGCCAACGGCCCGGCCGTCGCCTTCACCCGCGAGGACCTGTTCAAGGCCCTGGCCGCGCGCACAGCCGACGGCCATCGCCTGGTCGTCAACCGGTCGGCGAAATGGTCGGACGTCAATCCCAAATTGCCCGACGCGGAGATCGCTGTAATCGGGCCGCCAGCCTCGTCCGGCACGCGCGACGCCTTCGAAGGCTTCGTCATGCGTGTCGGCTGCGCCAAGGCCATCAACCTGGACGACATCGACGCCGAGGAACACGAAGAGCTCTGCTCGACCATCCGGAAGGAACCCCATTACGTCGAAGGCGGCGAGGACGACGAGGTCATCGTCCAGCAGCTCGCTAAGGCCCGCTCCAAGTTCGGCGTCTTCGGCTTCTCCTTCGCCGTCAACAACCCGGAGCGGGTCAAGGCCAACAGCATCGACGGCGTCATGCCCAGCGTCGCGACGATCAAGAACGGTAGCTACCCCCTGGCCCGCCCCCTGTTCCTATACGTCAAGAACGAGCGGTTGAAGGCGCTGCCCGCGCTGCGCCAGTTCCTCGCCGCCTATGTCTCGGACGCCGCCATCGGCCCCGGCGGCTACCTGGCCAAGCGCGGCCTGGTGCCCCTATCGGACGAGATGCGGGCTGAAACGGCGGCCAAGATCAAGGCCCTGCCGGGCAGCTGATCCACCGGCTCGCGCGGGGCCCGGCATGACTGATCCGGCATAACAGTTTTGCCGCCGCCGTCCGCTGACCCGCTGGCGGCGGGGGTCTATACTGGCCGCTCGTTCCCGCATCGGAGGAGCCGCCCGCCCATGTCCTCGCCCGCCCTGTATCAATCCTTCGCCGCCTACAACCGCGCCATGAACGACGCGGTCTACGCCGTCTGCGCCGAAATTCCAGACGCCGACCGCAAGGCCGACCGCGGCGCCTTTTTCAAATCCGTGCACGGCACCCTGAACCATCTGATCTTCGGCGATCATGCCTGGATGAACCGGTTCGACGGCGGCGACCGGCCGGTCCTCGGCGCGGACGTTCCGCTTTACGACGATTTCGACGAGATGCGGGCGGCACGCGGCGCGCTGGACGACGATATCGCGGCCTGGACCGGAACCCTGACCGGTGAATGGCTGGCGGAAGAGGTCGAATGGCATTCACGGATCGACGATACGATGCGGACACAACCCCGCTGGCTGTTGGTCAGCCACATGTTCAACCACCAGACCCACCATCGGGGCCAGGTGACGACGCTGTTGACGCAGATGGGATACGACGTCGGGGTCACCGACCTGACGCGGGTGCCGTGACGGCTCAGGCTTCGTCGGCGATTTTCACGACCTGCTTGCCGAAGTTTTCGCCCTTCAGCATGGCGACGAAGGCGGCGGGGGCGTTTTCCAGGCCGTCGGCGACGTCGACCCGGTAGGTCACCCGCCCCGAGGCGAG
>NZRL01000111.1 GCA_002696205.1 Rhodospirillaceae bacterium
GGAAACTTTAACGAATTGATCATGGTTCTTGCTGATGGCGACAACTAATCAAAAGTTGTGCATCCTTTATATTCGGACAGGCGCGGCCCGTCGCATGCCTGTTCATGTCAGGTACCCGGCGGGCCAGCGCGGACGTCCGACAAGCCGCGCGGTGAGATGCGCCACAGAAGGCGCGCTTTCAAGTGCGACCTAGGGATCCAGCCGATCTGGTCCGGTTCCGTGGACCGCACCGAAAGGCCTTGGAACTGGACATTTCCGAACCGCGCTGACTTGATCATCTTGATAATCGGACCGAGGCTCGGATGGTCGATTTCGACGATGTCGCCGATCGTGACTTCGAAGTTGCTGCCGACGTTGAACACCTCGCCGGTGCCGGCATCGGATTCCGCCATTGCGATGAATGCGCCGACCGTGTCTTCGACATAGGTGAAATCCCGTGTCGGGTGCAACGACCCAAGGCGAATCGACGGCTGGCCACTTAACATCTGTGTCAGGATCGTCGGGATGACGGCTCTGGCCGACTGTCTCGGTCCGTAAGTGTTGAACGGTCGGATGACGGCGACGGGCAGGTCGAAGGACCGATGGTAAGCCAGCGCCATCTGATCGGCGCCGATCTTTGTCGCCGAGTAGGGCGACTGTCCTTTCAGGGGGTGATCTTCGGTGATCGGAACATATTCTGCCGTCCCATAGACTTCGCTGGTCGAGGTGTGGATGACACGGCGCAGGCCGCAGTCGCGCGCCGCCTGCAAAACGTTCAAAGTTCCTGAAATGTTGGTTTCGACATAGGCGTGGGGCGAATGGTAGGAGTAAGGAATCGCGATGAGGGCGGCGAGGTGAAGAATGGTGTCGCATCCCTCCGCGGCCCGGCGCACGCCGAACGGATCGCGGATGTCGCCGGCGAAGATGTCCAGTTCCTTTTGGATTTTCGGATCGCTTTCGTCCAACCAGCCCCAGGAATTGAACGAGTTGTACAGCACGAACGCGCGGACATCGTGGCCGCGCCGGACCAGCGCTTCGGTCAAATGGGAGCCGATGAAACCGTCGGCGCCGGTCACCAGAATGCGCCGCCGTTCGGTCAAGATATCTGCTCCTGTTTGACTGACTCGAACTCCAGCCGCCAGCGCGCCCAAGCCAGATCGTGCGGGCCATCGATATCGACCGAACGTTCCGGCGGCATGACGTGGGCAAATGTTTCCGGGCCGTAAAAGCTCAGATGCTCCAGGTACCAGGCTGTGCGGGAGACATAGACGGCGCCGTTCGGCACGTAGGCGGGGGTCAGATCCTGACGCCGCGTCGTTAATCCGCCGCCGGGTACGATCGGCTGCAGGCGATGATTTCCGTCCAGGCGGCACAGCCATTCCTGCGGCTTCGGCAATTGGCTGACGGAAACCGCCGAGGGGGCGCCGCCGTGACAGGCCTCGATGCAGGCATCGATATCGGCCGCCGCGCGGAACGGCGAGGTCGCTTGAAGCAGCGCGACGATGGAAAAGCGCCGCTCGACAGCCCCGACCGCATGGGTGATGGCGCCGGAGACTGGAGAATCGTCTTCAGCCAGCTCCTTGGGCCGAAGAAACGGAACTTCCGCGCCCGCGGCCTTGCCGGCTTCGGCAATGGTTTCGTCGTCGGTCGATAGCACGATACGGTCGATGTATTTCGATCCTCGGGCGGCGTCGACGCTCCAGGCGACCAATGGCCGACCGCCAAGATCGGCGATGTTCTTTCCCGGCAAACCTTTCGATCCGCCTCTGGCGACAATGACGGCCAGACAGGAATCCGCGTCAATCAACGGCGTCTCCCGCCGGGGTCTCGGTGGCAGGCGTCGATTTTTCAAAGGCGGCCAGCAGCAGAGGCCACGGCGGCCCCGATTGCGCGCCGTCTTCGAATAGGAACGTCCGCTCATAGCGGCGATAGGCCTGTTCATCGACGGCCGGGACCGAAATATTCTCGATCTCGTCCTGGCGATCGACGTTGAACCGGGGTTGGCGAAGCCGCGTGTGCATGCACAAGCCCATCCAGCCGTATTCGGTATTTTCGAAATCATCGTTGGTCAGAAAGACAATCGGTTTTCGCGCCATGACCGCGGTGGAAACCGTGGTGCTGTGGTGCATCAAGACCAGGTCGGCGTTTTCGATCAGCCGATCCGTTTGCCCCCAGACGATGGGCCGTCCGCCGAAACAGAGGTCGTCGTCCAAGTACTCGGCCGAAGGGTGCGCGGCGATTTCAACGCGCAGGCCGAATTCGCGTTCGACCAAGCCGAAAACCCGTCGCATGGCGGCGAAATACTTCTCTCCGTCGATCGGCGAGCCGCCCGCGCGCATTTTCCATTCGGGATGGGACACCACACCGGCATCGACGAAGACCGCTTTTTGCGACGGGCCGGCGGAAGGGGCGTTTGCCGCGCGCGGCGCCGGCGGCGTGGGTTTGAAGTAATAGCTGTCGAAGGGAATAAGTTCGGCCGACCAGACTTTCGGGTATTGCGAGGTCAAAGGGTTGATGCCGTTGCCGCATCGGATCCACCACGACGGTGCGGGAAGCGACATGAAATCGGCGCCGACCGCGAGGATTCGTTTTATTGCGGCAAGCGTCTGATAAGAAGAATGGCGTATTTGCTGGAAGGTCTTGGCGACCGGCACGCGCAACAACGCCATGCTCCGCCAATCCAGGGAGAGCGGCAGGATCGCCGAATCCATTACCGCGTAGGGAATCTTGCGTTTTCCGATGGCGGCGTAGACCGGCGCGGTCGTCGGCAGCAATTGTAGCAGTATCAGAACCAGGTCGTTCGACGAACAATCGGCCAAAATTCGGCATACGTCCTCGGCGTTTTCCGCTCTGATCGTTTTCGGGTGGGGGCGATTTGCCGCGGTCTCCAGCCGTTCGCCGGCGTCGCCGAACACCAGCTTCGCGCAGTTGACGGGGATGACTTCGAAGCCGTGTTGTTCGAAATAATCACATCCGAACCTGTTCCAGTCGCGGAGACTGAAGACATTACGATGTAAGATTACGAAGCGTCGCACGCCACTCGTTGCCGGACGGCTTTCCGTGTTCTCCTCCGTGAGTTCCGCCGGGGCTGCGAAAGTCCGTTGTTCGGTATTTATCGAGGGTGCTTGCACGGATTAGGTCTGTCTGGATCGCGGTCGATAGTCTCGGCCGGGCACGCTACCGCACTGCGGGTGAAAACGATCACACGCAGTGCTCAGGGTCTGGGGTGCGCCGGCACAAGGGGCCGGCGTGGCGTCAGCCGGCGCTTACGGCGTCAACGGGGAATCGCGTGGGAACCACACGACCCATGAACTCCATCAGCAGAACGATGCGGTGGGCGTCATCCGTGCATTCGAACAAGCCTTCCAAATCGGCAAACGGCCCGGTGACGACGCGCAGCCGCTGGCCTTTCTTGAAAGAGTGTTCGCGAATCTGGACGATGCCGCCTTCTTCTTGTCGGCGGATCGCGGCGACGATCTCATCCGGGATCGGGGTCGGCTGAGGGCCTTCGGACAACACGTACTGAACGCCGAACGTGCCGTTGATCGAGCGCCAGCGATCTCGTTGCGGATCGAACTTCACGAACAGATAACGCGGAAACAGCGGCGCCAATACCGTATCGATTCGGCGCGCATGGCGCCGGCGTTTCCGGTACTGCGGCAAGTAGATGTGAAAGCCTTGCGCCTCCAGATGCCGGCGAGCCAAGGATTCTTTCTGGGCCTGGGTATAGACGAGAAACCAAGTCATTCTTCGATCTGTCCGCCTTCGGTGTCGGCCTTATATAGACGCATCAACGGGGGCGCCAGAACGCGATCCGGGGGAAAAAAGGCGCATAGCTTTTCATAGGCGGCCTGCGGATCGTCGAGATCGGCAATGATCACGGCGTTCGGCCGCGATTCGGTGGACAAACCTTCCAGCGACTGCACGACGGGGATGTCGAAAAAGGCCGGCTCGTTTCGGCCTGGGTCCAGGATGGCGACGATGTCCACCTCATCGCCATTGCGCGCTAGCGATGCGATTTCGGCCAAATCCGTCGCGCCGACCACGGCCACACGGTCCCACCCGCGGGTCCGGCAATAAGCGAAAATCTCGGCGTATTCCTGTCGCGCCTGACGATAGAATTGCAATGAATCGCTCAGGTACTCTGCCGTCAACCTGCTTTTCTCGGCGAAACCCTTGGGCGTGAGATAATAGGTATAGCGCCGCGCCGGCACTTGGCGGATCTTGAGAAAGCCTTTTCGGATGCAGCGCTTCAACACGGCATTCGTCAAACCCAGCGCGATTCCCAGGCGCGCCGCCAGTTTGCGTTGCGATATTGTTTCGTCTTCCGAGACCGCGCTCAATAAATCCAGAGTCCGCTCGGCGGACCGGCCCTGCGGGTCGATTGGAAATTTATCGTTTGACATACTTGTCCCTGTTCACGAAATGAACATATGATGTTCGCCGCGTGAACGTCAAGCGCAAACGAGGTCGAATGTCCCTGTAAAATCAAGCAAGAAAAGGAAAATGGGGCGTGAGATCCAGAGATCTAGGGTGATCGACGCGAGCTTGAGAAAGGAGGCGCCACCCTGTCGATGACGGGATTCGAACGGATAGCCTTGTTGCAGCAACCGGGCATCCCCATTATGTAGCGCGCAGTACTTGTTTGTGCGCAGGCGTCAAAGATTTTGGCCAGGATAAAAATGGTGAAACAGTTTCTTCGCAACATTCTACACCCCGATACCTACCATGCGCTCTCCCGAATGAAGAACGGGGTGGTGTCCGGCTATGTGAATCATCAGCTGATGACGCGGCGTAAAAAAGGGGGACGGTTTATTTCTGTGCGCATCGATACGGTCACCGCCTGCAACCATCGATGCCAGTATTGTTATACTCTTGACCTGACCGGTCACCGCACGCAGTTGATGTCGCTCGACGATTTCAAGAAAGCGGCTGAAAACGTGTTTCCTTATGCGCATACCGTTGCGTTGTCGTGCTCGTGGGAGCCGACGATGAACAAGAATTTGGCCGATTTCATCCGGGTTGCCGCTAGCCATGGCGTGCCGTTCCTGCATTTCGTTTCGAACGGCTCGCATCTGACGGACGACACGATCAGTGCCATGGTCGAGTGCGGGCTTGACCGGATGGCGGTATCGATCGACGCGGCGACGCCGGAGATGTATCAGAAAATCCGGGAAGTCGATGACCTGGAAAAGGTGCTCGGGAACCTCAGGAAGCTGAAGGATCTGAAAGACGCTCATGGGGTGACCAAACCGACGGTCAACATCAACTGGACCGCTTTCGAAGAGAACGCCGACCAAGCCCCGAAGTTCGCCCGCGAACATGGCGATCTGTTCGACACGTTTTGGTTTTGGCATTTGCTCCCGCGGATGCGGAATTCGGTCAATCCGTTTCACCGCATGTCCCGCGACCGATACTATGCCGTCGTTTCCGAATTGAAGGAAATCCTTGGCGATCGCCTGACGTCGACAGAGTTCAACGAAGACCGTAGCAACAAGCCGCTCGGCACGTGCAACCGCTCCTTGGACAATCTGCGCATTGATCCCGACGGATCGATCGAGGTCACCTGTTCGCGTCATTCGCTTGAAGGGAATGTCTTGACCGACGATTTCGCCGATATCTACGTGCGGAACGAAGATCTGTTTGAAATGCTTTATCGCAAGCAAACGGATTTCTGCCAGAACGAATGCGACCGCTGACAATCAGGATCGGCCGTCCGATTCCGGCGGTTTGACGCAGGGCGTCGATCGATGCTCGTAAACGGACAGGTAGCCGTCCTCAAGGTGTAGCGTCAATTCATCCTTGATGGTCTCCACGTACCTCCGCTGTAGCCGATTGTGCAGCAGGTATAATTCCGGCCGTTTGCTGACGACGATGAAGCGCGACCATTTCGCTTGGGTCGGGTGCGGATATTGCAGGTAGGGTAAGTCGCCGAACCCCTTCATCGCCTGAAAGAACACCGAAACCCGACAGGCCGGATCGATGGCGGCTCGTGCCGCCGCCAGAGAAGAAGCCGGAATCTCGAAACCTGCCTGTTCGATGATGAACGCGTTCTTGCCGACAACGTTGTGAACGCTCGTTCCCGCGAGCAGCCCCATGTGTAGGACAAGGGCGCTGCTTAGGGTGAGATTGGCGGCGCGGTTGGGCAGCCAGGCGCGCAGGCGGACAAGCCCGAAGGTGGCTGCCAGGGCGCCCGCGTAGACCAAACTCATGCCGTACCAATTGACGATGGTCTTGTCGGCAACAATCAGCACAACCGCCTCCGGAAGAATCGTCATCAGGGCTCCCGGCGCCAAAACCGCGGGCCATAGGCCGATCAGATAGGCTGCCCAGTCCTTGTCGATCCCGGAAAGATCGAAATGAAATATCGGTGAACTGCCAAGCGCATGGCCGACCTTGCCGAAATGGAAATTCTGAACGCCGGCGAGGAGGGGCGCACCTTTGATCCCGATGAAGAAGAC
Source organism: Rhodospirillaceae bacterium (assembly GCA_002696205.1). Classification (GTDB taxonomy): domain Bacteria; phylum Pseudomonadota; class Alphaproteobacteria; order Rhodospirillales; family Casp-alpha2; genus UBA1479. Next base: position 6,441 of record NZRL01000111.1, read on the forward strand.
CATGGCGGCGAGAACCAGGGCCGCGACGACCCGGCGGTGGCCGTCGAAGTAGGTGTTCCGGAACATCCAATAGCCGAGCCCCGCACCGATGATGTAAAGCGCCGCGTTCTCGCGCACGTTCAGGAAGAACACCAACAGCACCAAGGCCAGTATCCATCGTCGGGAGATGGCGGCCCAGGCCAGGGGAGCGCCGAAGATCAACAGTAGACTGGTCGCATGGAAGCCCTCTATGGAATCCATCGTCGCCAGCATCATGTAAGGACTGAACAGGCAGATCACGACGACAAACAGACGGTCGAACCCGCCGAGCCCGACCTGCCTGCCGGTCTTCAGAAGAAACAGGTTGGCCCAGACGGGCGCTAAGGCTTGAACGACCAGCAGGGAATGCGGTCCGAACAATCGGACGATAGGCCAAAGGACCAAAGTCGTCGGCTGCCAATGGTCGAAAACCAAGGACGGCAGCCCACGGCCGACTTCATACCGCGCAACGTAGAGCCATTTGTCCCTGAAGTTCGTGTTGTAGAGCGCGTTCGCATAGTTGTAGAGATCGTCCGTCGCCAGTCCCGCGTGCGCCAGCCGGAATTTCAAAAACAATATCAATAAGGCCCAGCCGGCCAGGATGAAATAGACTGCGGCATCGGCGCGCCGTTCCATGATCTGCGAAATCCCGGTTGGCGTCATCGGCATTTGCGGCGGCTTCCTCCCCTTGAAACAGAATGGGCGGTCAGCCTAGCCGGTTCCTTCGCGATAGGCTTCAAGCGACAGTACGCAAGGCACGGTCGGGTTCTCGAACACGGTCAGGTGATCGTCCCTGAATATCACCTTCAGGTCAGCCTTTCGGCTTTCGACAATTTGGGCCAGGCCCGACGCAAGGCCGGGAATGGTGATGATGTATTTCGAGACCATTGCCTGGCGCGGATATTGAAGATAGGGCAGATCGCCGAACCCGTACATGGCCTGTAATTCAACGGCGGTACGGCATTTCGTGTCGATCGCCGCCCGGGCGTTGATTTTGGACGCCTCCGGCACGTAATAGCCGATCCGGGATACCAGCTTATTGGTCTGCCCGCGAACTTCTTTCGGGCCGGCTATGGCGATGCCCGCCATATGCAGGCATAGCAGGATCGTCAGCGCACGCCCCCAGCCTCGTCCTTCGGCGAAGGCGCGGACGCGCGGCAACCCTTGGACGATGGCCAAGGCGCCTATGAAGACCAGGGTCATGCCGTACCAGTGCGAGGCTTTCTTCTCGGCCAGAATCAGGATCACCGATTCCGGAATCATCATCAGCAGCGTTCCGGGTGCGGCCAGCCCCGGCCAGAGCCAAAGATACAGGTTGTGCCAATCCGAATCCATATGGCTCAAGGCATGCGCCATGCGTACCGGATGGGTCAGAACGCTTTCCGCGTGGGCGGCATGTTCGTGTACCACGCCGGCGAGCCTGGGGGCGACGATCAGTCCCCCGACGAATGCCAGGACCGCGAGCGTGGCGGCGATCGTGATTTGTCGCCGGGTGGTGAAGAAAGGGTTGGTGAAGAATATCCAGCCTGCGGCCGCACCCAGCACGTAGAGGGCTGCATTCTCGCGGACGTTCAGGAAAAACAGCAGCAACACGAAGGCCAGGACATAACGCCCTGTGACCGCCGCCCAGGCGAGAGGCGCGCCGAAATAAAGCAGCAGGCAAGTCCCGTGAAAGCCGTAGAGGCTGTCCATGATCGCCGCCATCAGGTTCGGATGGAACAGGCAGACGACGACGACGAACAGCCGCTCAAAGGGCTTCAGCCCGAGATGTTCGGCGATCTTGAGAAGAAAAACCGCCGCCCAAAGCGGGGCAAGCGCCTGGACCACGAGAAGCGCCTCAGCGCCACCGACCTGCACCAGCGGCCAAAGAACCAGGAGCGTCGGCTGCCAGTGGTTGAACAAGAGCGACGGAGCCCCGCGCAACAACTCGTAGCGCGCGGAAAATAGCCATTCGTCCCAAAAATTCGTGTTGTAGAGCGCATTGACGTAGTTGAACAGATCATCCGTTGCCAAACCGAAATGGAGCAGACGGAACTTCATGTAGACCATATAGGCGCCCCAAACCGCAAAGATCACGGCGAGGAGCGGCGTCAGGCGCCGCCGCAGCCAATCATCCAATGTCACCTCAGGCTCCCTTTTGTTCACGCAACGCCATTCATTGTGTCAGCGAAGGCGGGATAGTCGCCATTCTGTCGGGTGTCAAGAAAACCGTCGTGTTCGGGTAGCCGGGCCGGTTGCCTGCGCAATTTGCCGTTGGTTTGCGTTCAACGATCCGCTAACAGGGGCCGATGATCACGAAAGCGCCTCCTCCTCTACTTGTCCTCTGTGGCCTTTGGGCGGTGACCGTGGCGATTGCCCTCGGTGCCCGGCCGTTGCTGCCCGTGGACGAGACCCGCTATCTCGCCGTTGCTTGGGAAATGTGGCAACGCGGCGACTTCCTGGTGCCCTATCTGAACGGCGAAACATACAGCCACAAGCCGCCGCTTTTGTTTTGGCTCATGCATGCGGGATGGGCCGTATTCGGCGTCAACGACTGGTGGCCGCGTCTCGTGGCGCCGCTGTTCGGCCTGGCGGCCCTTCTGCTGACGCGGCGGCTTGGCCGCTTGCTTTGGCCCGAACTTCCCGCCGCCGGCGACGTTGCCGCGCTGGCGGCGCTTGGCGCGCTTTATTGGACCCTGTTCACGACGATGACCATGTTCGACATGCTGCACGGCTGTTTTGCGGTCGCCGGTATGATCGGCCTGGTGATGGCGGCGCGTGGCCGCCGCGTTGGTGGTTTCGTGGTGTTCGGCCTCGCGGTCGGCTTCGGCGTGCTCGGCAAAGGGCCGGCGATCCTCGTGCACCTGCTGCCGGTGGCCTTGGCGGCGCCGCTCTGGCTGCCGTGCTTGGACGGTGGGGCGGCGTCCGGGCCGGTTCGTTGGGGGCGCTGGTATGCCGGGCTCGGCGCCGGGGTGGTTCTGGGCGCCGTGATCGGCCTGGCTTGGGCCTTGCCGGCAGCGGCGGCCGGCGGCGCGGCGTACCGCGACGCCATCCTCTGGGGTCAGTCTGCGGGCCGTATGGTCAATAGTTTCGCTCATGGCCGACCGTTCTGGTGGTTCGCGGCAATCCTGCCGGTGATGGTGCTACCCTGGTTGGTTTGGCCGGCGGCCTGGCGCGCCGCGCAGCGGGTGGGCCGTGACATGACGGGCGACGGCGGCAGCCGCCTGGCCCTCATTTGGTTCGCCGCCGCCTTCCTGGCGTTTTCGGCGATCAGCGGTAAGCAGCCCCACTACCTCGTGCCGGAATTTCCCGCTCTGGCCCTATTGCTGGCGCGCGCCGTTGTCGGCGCGGCGCCGGTGTCGGGAGATCGGCAAGCGTTTTGGCGTCCGGCGGACCGATGGATCCCCGCGGCCGTGGCGCTGATCCTGGCGGGGGCATTGGCGGCAGCATTTCATTTTGATCTCAAACCATCCTGGGCGACCTCGGTGGGGGATGCCCAAATCTGGCCGCTGGCCGTGGTCGCCGTTGCGACGGTAGTCTATTGGTTGTGGCCTGGTGCGGGGGCGGTATCGCGGGTCTGGCGGATTACTGCCTTATCCGTGGTATTGATCGTCTCCGTACACCTCGCCCTGCGCCCTCTCATGGCTGAATCCCATGACTTTCGGGCGTTTTCGGAAGAGCTGAAAGGTTTCGAGGATCAGGGCTTCGATTTCGTTACCTTCGGGAAATATCACGGTCAGTTCCAATTCTTCGGTCGTTTGACGCGGCCTTTCGGTGTCGTCGACGGGCCGATGGAATTGGAGGACTGGCTGAAGCGCCATCCGAAGGCGATGATCGTCGCCTTGCATCGCGTATTGCCGGAAGGGGCGGCGCCGTGGGCTGTGGTGCGGTTCCGCTCGCGCCTGATCGGGGCTTGGCCGGCCGACCGCTACCCACCCCGGATCAAGCGCCTCAGCGGGACGGATTGAGCGCAGGGGTGGCGGCGACCGTCGCCCAAAGCAGGAAGAAGCCGATCAGCCACCAGGACGACCAGATCGAGAAATTGAACAGAGACGAGCCCCAGAATACGGCCGATAAGGCCAACAATGTCACGGCGCGGCCATCGCCCGTACGCACGTATCGAAATAGGTTGCGGCCCGTCGCCCAGGCGATGGCCATGAGGACCGGGAGAAACCCGATAACCCCCGTCTCTCCTAGGATTTCCAGCATCCAGTTGTGCGGGTGAGAGGGGATCGCCTCCGCGTCATATCCGGGCAGGATGGCGTTGGCTCCGGGCACCCGGTTGATGGTGTTGATGCCGTACCCGGACCAGGGTTTCTCGGCAATCTTCTCCATGGTGAAATGCCAAATCTGCTGCCGGTGGGTATCGACGATCTGGGGCGGTATCCAGTCCCAGATGGGGCGGTTCGCCGGCTCGTCCGGCAACTCATACACCAGGAACAGCACGGCCGCGGTCGCCGTCGCCGCCCAAAGCACCCAGGTTGCTAGCCATTTGAGCCCACCCCGCAAGGCTAGGGCGAGGCTGACGGCCAGGATCATCGCCAACAACCCGGCAACCGCCGATTTGTTGACCGTGGTGAAGACGATGGCGAGCTGACCCGCCGCCACGGCCAGACCGGCAAACCGCCAGGCTGCGGCTTCCCGCCGGGCAAACCATAAGGTGACGGGCAGGCTGCAAGCGCCGAGCGCCGCGTAGGCCTTGGCCGTATGGAACGGCCACCAGGAGTTCCATGGGATGAAATCGTTGCGAAGAATGCGATAGGGAAGCTCCCAGGCCGTTGCCTGGGCGATGCCGACGGCGATCAGTCCGACGGTCCAGAATACGATGTAGGCCTTTGGAAGGAGGCGCCTGGCCCGTGCGTCATCCATCAGAAACGACCAAAACAGAACGCAGGCACCGATATAGGCCAGGGTCCGCGCCCAGGCGTCGAAGGACCGCAGCGGATCGAGCGATCCGGGCATGCAGACCGCCATCCCGGCAAAGGCGGCCAGGACCGCGTATCCGAACCGGGTCCGGATCACGTCGCCGGCCCGCGCGAAAACCGCTCGGTCGCGGATCGCGACGATCAGCACCAGAAGAAACGCCGCCGCCGCCAGGCCCTGCAGCACGGCGCGGCCGGAAACCATTGTCGGCACGGTCAGGCCGAGCGCCAAGGCACAGGCGTCACGCAACCGGGCGTCGGGGCGCGTGTCGGGGCGGGCATCGGGGCGATCGTCGCTGGCGGCGGGTTCTGTCATGGGGCCTCTCGGCTCCCCCCGGGATGTTGCGGAACGGGCCGGTCGGGCCGGCCTGACCGCTGATAGCAGATGCCCGGGGTCCGGTCTACGGCGCGGGGCGGCTGCGGTCGCTCTTGCCCGGCGGCGTCAGGCACCTTCGCGCAGGAACGACCAGCGGACGGCCGTCTGGCCGCCCCGGTGGCCGCCGCGCAGGACGATCTGCCGGGTCCGCCGGGGGGCCGCCGGATCGCCCAGGTAAACGCTGTCTTCGATTGCCGGGCGCGCGCCGTCGCAGCGGAACCTCCAGCCCTTGCCGCCCGGAAGTTTGAGCAGCACCGCGTCGCCTCCGGACAGGGCGGAGACCCCGACGTCCGGATGCAGATGAAAGCGCAGCGTGAAAGCCCCCGCCCCGCCGACCAGGGAGTCCTTGCCGCGAAAATCGTCCCCGGCGCTGGACAGATAGAGATCGCGGTTGTGAATGACGCCGAAGGCGCGCCGGTATCCTTCGTGCCCCATCTGGACCAGGGTGCTGCCTTCCCGTTCGTTGCGCCGCACGGCCATCCCGACGGCTTCGCGTCCGGCCTTGCCCCGAACCCGCGACGGCAGGGCGTCCGTGTCGTTGATCGACAGGGTCGAATGGGCCGCCGTGGCGCCCAGCACGTCGGACCATTCCGTGGTTTCATCGGGATGGGCGCCGCAATTGACGACCAAACGATGCCGTCCCGCGGACATCTCGAAACTCAACGCCCCCGCATGGTTGCCGCCGCTGAGCCCGGCAAGCGGGCCGCCCGTGTCGGCGACCACGGTCGTGCCGCCGCCATGCAGGCGTTCGAACCCCCAATCGGGCAGGGACGGCGCCGCGCCCA
>NZRL01000112.1 GCA_002696205.1 Rhodospirillaceae bacterium
CAGCACGATCAGCTTGCCGAGTTTCAGATGCCCGGCCATGGAAATGGCTTCGTGGCTGATGCCTTCCATCAGGCAGCCATCACCGGCGATGACGTAGGTGTAATGATCGACCAGATCGTCGCCGAAGCGCGCGCTTTGCAACCGTTCGGCAATCGCCATGCCGACCGCCGTGGCGATGCCCTGGCCGAGCGGCCCGGTAGTCGTCTCGATCCCCGGCGCATGGCCGTATTCCGGATGGCCGGCGGTCTTGGAGCCGAGCTGGCGGAAGTTTTCCAGCTCGCTCATCGGCATGCCCGGATAACCGGTCAGGTGCAGCAGGCTGTAGAGCAGCATCGAGCCATGACCGGCGGACAGCACGAAGCGGTCGCGGTCCGGCCAATTGGGCTGGCCGGCATCGAATTTGAGAAAGCGCGAAAACAGAACCGTCGCCGCATCGGCCATGCCCATGGGCATGCCGGGGTGGCCGGAATTTGCTTTCTGAACCGCATCGGCGGAAAGGAATCGGATGGCGTTGGCCATGTCCTGGTGAGCGGCGGCAGGGGCGGCCGCAGTTTCGGGGGCCGTGCTCGAACCGGTGTCTGGAGCCGTCATGGAAGTCTCCTGAAAAGGACGGTGCCGCGATCCGCCGGACCAGGGAATCTGGCCGGTTTCAGGGACCGGGCGGCTGCGGCATGAATACCCGCTACATCTGCCCAGGGCAAGCCGCCAAACGGGGAAAAATCGGGGGTAACGGGGAAAACTTGTCGATCCCGGGGGCGGTCCCTAAATTAGCCCCATCGTCACACCGCATATAAGGACCCTCGGCCGTGCAAATCCAACGATCCATCGAAACGAAACTGGCGGAGAATCTGACGCCCGAACATCTCGAAGTGATCAACGAAAGCCACATGCATTCCGTGCCGCCGGGATCGGAGAGCCATTTCAAGGTAATCGTCGTCTCGCCGCAGTTCGACGGCCTGAACCGGGTCCGTCGTCATCAGGCGGTCAATGCCGTGTTGGCCGACGAATTGGCCGGACCGGTCCATGCCCTATCGATGGAAACCTACACCGCGCCTGAATGGCAGGCACGCGGTGGCCGGACCCTTGCCTCGCCCCAGTGCATGGGTGGCTCCAAGGCGGATCAGGCGTAATTCCCCCACCCTTTTCTCTTCATCTGGACGGGGCGACCCCGGCAAATCCAAGCCACATCCGCTTGATTTTGCTGCAATGCAAAATTCTTGCTTGAAATTTTCCGGCGGCGGGCCGATGTTGTGGTTTCTGAATTCCACCGGGCGGTCGCCCGCTTTTTTTTAAGCCCGTCCAGAATAGCCATTCTGGAACTCGGGTTTTTCGCTTTTTGGGGTTTTATCCATGCGCTTGTCCCGTTTCGCCGCTGCCGTTTCGATTCTGCTGCTATCCCTGAGCCTCCTTGCTCCCGGCACCGCCGCCGCCCAACAGGGGCCGATGCCCGTCACGATCGCCAAGCCGGTGATCAAGAAGGTCGTCGAATGGGATGAGTACACCGGCCGCTTCGAAGCCGAGGATCGCGTTGAAATCCGCGCCCGCGTTTCGGGCTTTCTGGAATCCATCCATTTCACGGACGGCGATCTGGTGCAGAAAGGCGACCTCCTGTTCGTCATCGACCCCCGCCCTTTCGAAGCTCAGTTGGATGTCGCCAAGGCCTCGCTGGAGGCCGCGAAGACTCGCGTCAACCTGGCCCTGGGCGAATTCAAACGCGCAGAAAGCCTGTTGAAGCGTAACAACATCTCCCGCGAAACCTTCGACCAGCGTCAGGCTGAGTTGCAGACCGCGCAGACCACCGTATTGTCGGCCCAGGCGCAGATGCGCATCGCCAAGCTGAACCTTGAATTCACCCAGGTGAAGGCGCCGATCACCGGGCGCATTTCCGACGCCCGCGTCGATGTCGGCAACCTGGTCGAGGGCGGCTCGGCCCAGTCGACGCTGCTGACCACGCTGGTCTCCATCGACCCGATCCTGTTCACGTTCTCCGCGTCGGAGGCCGAATTCCTGAAGTACGCGCGCCTGCAAGCCACCGGCCAGCGGGAATCGTCGCGCGACACGGCCAGCCCCGTCTGGGTCCGCCTGATGGACGAAGACGAATACAGCCGCGAAGGCACCATGAACTTCGTCGACAACGAACTGTCCCCCAACACGGGCACCATCCGCTTCCGCGCGAAGTTCGAAAACTCCTCGGGCTTTCTGTCGCCCGGCGTGTTCGGGCGCCTGCGCCTGGCCGGAACGCCGGAATACGAAGCCATCCTGATCCCCGACGCCTCTGTCGTTTCGGACCAAAGCCGCAAGCTGGTGCTGATCGTCGATCAGGACGGCAACGTCAAAGGGGCCCCGGTCGATCTCGGCCCGCTGCACAACGGCCTGCGCATTGTGCGCGGCGGCGTCGGGCGCGACGACATGATCGTCGTGCGCGGCATCCAGCGCGCCCGCCCGGGCGGCAAGGTCGTGCCGAAAATCGCGGAATTGATGCCCGACGGCACGATCAAGGAACAGCCCGCCCCCGCGCAATCGCAATCCCCGGCCCCGGCCCCGGCCCCGGCCAAGTAAGGCAGTCGACGTCATGAGATTTACCCACTTTTTCGTCGACCACCCGATCTTCGCGTCGGTCGTCTCGATCCTCATCACCCTGCTGGGCGCCATCGCCTATCTGAGCCTGCCGGTCGCCCAATACCCGGAAATCGCGCCGCCGACCGTCCAGGTCACGGCGACCTACCCCGGTGCTTCGGCGGAAACCGTCGCGGCGACCGTGGCGACGCCGCTGGAACAGGAAATCAACGGCGTCGAAGGCATGCTCTACGCCAAGTCGGAAGCCACCGGCGACGGCATCCTGAACCTTCAAGTGACGTTCGAGCTGGGCACCGATCTGGACGACGCCCAGGTTCAGGTTCAGAACCGCGTCGCCATCGCCACCGCGCGCCTGCCGGAAGAAGTCCGCCGGTTGGGCGTCACGGTGAAGAAAAGCTCGCCCGACCTGATGATGGTCATCCACCTGTTGTCGCCGGACGGATCGCGCAATCAGCTTTATATCTCCAACTACGCGCGAACCCAGATTCTCGACCGCCTGTCCCGTATTCCGGGCGTCGGCGAAGCCCGCGTGTTCGGCGAACGCGCCTATTCCATGCGCATCTGGCTCGACCCGGAACGGGTCGCGAGCTATGGCCTGACCGCCGGCGAAGTCGTCGCGGCCCTCCGCGCGAACAACGTCCAGGTCGCCTCGGGTATTCTGAACCGGGCACCGATGGAAAATCCGTCGGCCTTCGAATTGAACGTCGAAACCCAGGGCCGCCTGATCACCGAGAAAGCCTTCGAGGACATCGTCGTCAAACGTGGCGACGGTACCGGCGTGGTTCGCGTCAGCGACGTCGCCCGGGTCGAACTGGGCGCCCAGGACTATCAGACCACAGCCTATCTCGACCGCACCACGGCGCTGCCGATCGTGATCATGCAGCGCCCGGGCTCCAACGCCCTGGAAACGGCCGAACAGGTCATCGCCACCATGGACGAATTGGCCAAGGACTTCCCCGAAGGCCTGGCCCATACCATCGTCTATAACCCGACGGAATTCATCGCCCGCTCGGTCGAGGCCGTCTACACGACCATCGCCGAGGCGGTGTTCCTGGTCGTGCTGGTGATCCTGGTGTTCCTGCAGAACATGCGCGCCGCGATCGTCCCGATCATCGCCATTCCGGTCTCCCTGATCGGCACGTTCCTGGTCATGGGCACCTTCGGATATTCCATCAACAACCTGACGCTGTTCGGGCTCGTCCTGGCCATCGGGATCGTCGTCGACGATGCGATCGTCGTGGTCGAGAACGTGGAACGATACCTGGCCCGCGGGCTGACCGCGCGGGAGGCCGCCCATAAGACCATGGACGAGGTCGGCGGTGCGCTGATCGCCATCTCGCTGGTGCTGGTCGCGGTGTTTCTGCCGACGGCCTTCATCGAAGGCATCTCCGGTCAGTTCTACCGCCAGTTCGCGGTGACCGTGGCGACGACGACGGTAATTTCGCTGATCGTCTCATTGACCCTGTCGCCGGCCCTCTGCGCGCTGCTGCTCAAGGCCAACCACGGCGGCCACGAACGCACAGGGATCATGCGCTTCATCATGATGCCCACCGACAAGTTTTCGGCCGGGTTCAACTGGGCGTTCGAACGGCTGAACATCGCCTATTCCGAAGGCACCAAGCGGCTGGTCCGGATGACGGCCATGGTTCTGGTGGTTTACGGCGGGCTGCTCGGCCTGACGGCCTATGAGTTCAAGACCACGCCGACCGGCTTCATTCCGGAACAGGATCAGGGTTACCTGATCACCGTCGTGCAATTGCCGGCGGGATCGTCCCTCGCCCGTACGGACGAGGTCGTCCGCCGCGCCATCGACATCATCCTGAAGCATCCGGACGTCGAGCACGCCGTCGGTTTCGCCGGCTTCGACGCCGCGACCTTCACCAACGCGCCGAACGGCGGTGCGATCTTCGTGCCGATGAAACCGATCGCCGAACGCGACGCCCGAGGCTCGACCGTTCAGAAAGTGCTGGGCGAATTGCAGGGTCAGTTGTTCCAGATCGAAGACGCGATGATCTTCCTGGTCGCCCCGCCGCCCGTGCGCGGCATCGGCCGGGGCGGCGGCTGGAAGCTATATGTCCAGGACCGCCGCGGCCGTGGGATCGAAGCCCTGCAGGGCGCCGCCCAGGCCCTGGTCGCCGCCGCCAACCAGGAACCGGGCCTGACCCGCGTGTTCTCGCTGTTCAATTCGGCGACGCCCAAGATCTACGCCGATATCGACCGCGTGAAGGCGGAAATGCTCAACGTGCCCGTCGAACGGGTGCTGGACACGCTGGAGGTCTATATCGGGTCGGCCTACGTCAACGACTTCAACTTCCTGGGGAGGACCTTCCGCGTCACCGCCCAGGCCGACGGCCCCTACCGGAACGAACCGGGCGACGTCGCCAAGTTGAAGACCCGCTCGGAAAACGGCGACATGGTGCCGATCGGCTCCATCGCCACCTTCCACGACATCACCGGCCCGCACCGCATGCCGCGCTATAACCTCTACCCGGCCGCCGAGGTCCAGGGCGCCAAGCTGCCGTCGATCTCGACCGGCGAGAGCCTGGCCAAGGTCGAAGCCCTGGCCGACAAGGTCCTGCCGGACGGGTTCAGCTACGAATGGACGGAAATCGCCCTGCAGCAGAAACTGGCCGGCGACACGGCGATGTTCGCCTTCGGCCTTGCCGTGATCTTCGTGTTCCTGCTGTTGGCCGCGCTCTACGAAAGCTGGGCCCTGCCGCTTGCGGTGATCCTGATCGTGCCGATGTGTCTGTTGGCGTCCATCCTCGGGCTCAACATGCGGGGCATGGATTCCAATATCCTGGCCCAGGTCGGCTTCGTCGTGCTGATCGCCCTGGCGGCCAAGAACGCGATCCTGATCGTCGAATTCGCCAAGCAGGCGGAAGACGAGAAAGGCATGCACTACATCGACGCGGCGGTCGAGGCCGCGCGGACCCGGCTGCGCCCGATCCTGATGACGTCCTTCGCCTTCATCCTGGGGGTTCTGCCCCTGATGATCGCCGAGGGCGCGGGTGCGGAAATGCGCCAGGCCTTGGGGACCACCGTGTTCTCGGGCATGGTCGGGGTGACGTTCTTCGGCCTGATCTTCACGCCGACGTTCTATGTGGTCTGCCGCTGGATGTCCGAGAAACTGCGCGCGCTGTTCGGCCGCGGCGAGACGGCGGCCTAGGCCGTCTCGCCCGCCGGCGCGGGGAATTTACGCCGCGCCGGGTTTGCGGAACTGCACGCCGAGCGCGTCCTCGTAAAGCTTGATCAACGTGCTTTTCGGCCCCTGCCCGGCGGTTTCCAGGCATTTCTCATAGACCTTGGCCATGGCGTCGGCGACCGGCGTTTCGGCGCCCACGTCTTCGGCCATCTGACGGACGTTGAGGATATCCTTGTACGCGGCCTGCATCGGGAAATCGCCGGTGAAGTCGCCACGCAGGATCTTCGGCACGAAATGTTCCGACGCGAAGGACCGGGACGAGCCGGACAGCACCAGATTTTCCAGTGCCTCGACGTCCATGCCCCATTTCAACGCCATCGGCAGCAGTTCGCAGAACCCGATGATGTTGATGTTGTAGATGACGTTGTTCAGGCCCTTCATCGCCTGCCCCGCCCCGGCGGGACCGCAACAGATGATGTCCGAACCGCAGGGCGCGAGGATCGGCAGCGCCGCGTCGTAGGCTTCCTTGGTGCCGCCGAACATGATCGTCAGGGTGCCGTCGGCGGCCCGCTTCGGCAGGCCCGAGATCGGGCAATCCCAGTATCCGATGCCCTTCTCCGCCGCCTCGTCGTGGATCGCCATGGCCTTGTCGCGGACCATCGTGGTCGCGTCCAGCACGGTAATCCCGGACTTGCCCGCCTCGGCGATGCCTTTGGGGCCGTTGCCGCCCGGGCCGAAGACGACGTCGCGGACCTGCGGCGCGTCGGGCACGCAGACGACGATGGTGCTGACCTTTTCGGCGACTTCCGCCGGGCTGGCGCAGGCCACGGCGCCTGCGTCGGTCAGCGTCTTCACCGCCTCCGGGAACGGATCGTAGACATAGACGGTTTCCGCCGCCTTCACGAGGTTGAGCGCCATGCCCCGGCCCATGGTGCCGAGGCCGATGAAACCGACGGATGAAATGGTCATGGGTGGATGTTCCTTTGAATGAATTCGTTCTTTTGATCGGCCTTCGATGGGCCTGCTTCCGCCTTTATCCCCGATCCAGGGTGAGTTCGACAACGCCCAAATCGCCGAAGTCGGCGACCGCATGATCGCCCGGCGCGACGGGATCGAGCCCCGTGCAGGTGCCGGTGGCGACCCATTCGCCCTGTTTCAGCCCCCTGCCCCAACGCGATTGCTGGTTGGCCAGCCAGGCGAGAACGTTGAACGGATCGCCCAAGGCGCGCGCCCCGGTTCCGGCCCCATTCTCGGCACCGTTGATCCGCATGGTCACGGAATGATCGCGCAGGTCCAGACCCGGGGCCATCGCATGGACCTCGCCCAGTACCAGCGCCATATCGGCGCTGCAGTCCGCGGTGATCAGCAACCGGCCCTTGTCCGTCAGGCCGCCCGCGAACCGCGTGCCGACCAGTTCGATCGCACCCGCGACCTGATCCACGGCGGCGCGCACGTCGTCGACCGTGTAGTCCGCCGAACGGGGCGGCAGGTCCCGCCCCAGACGCAGGGCGAATTCCCCCTCGACCGACGGATGGTGGCCCGCATCGCAAGCGAACGCGGCGGGGCTCCGCGACATGAAGGCCGCCGGCACCGGGCAGGAGCCGGGCTCGGTCGTGCCCAGTTTCAATTGCGCCTCGCGGCTGGTCGAACCGACCTTGAACCCGGCAACGTCCCCGCCGGCCAGACGGATAATCTCCAACTGCACGCCGTAGGCTTCCGCCGCCGATTGCGGACCGGTAACGGCATCCGCGTCGACGGTCCCGCCGCCCTGCCGCGCCGCCCACAACCGGGCGGCGAGATCGGACAATTCAGGAGACAGGACCTTTGCCGGGATGGATGATGAATGGGACGTCATGACGGATGCCTCCGACCGCGTTTCTTATTCGGCGGCGAAGGTCACCTCGACGTTGCCCAGATCACCGAAATCGGCAATCGCGACGTCGCCCGGCGCCACCGCGACGATGCCGGAACAGGTCCCGGTCGTCACCCATTCGCCCGCGCGCATGCCGCGCCCGGCCTTGGACAGCGAATTGACCAGCCAGGTCAGCGAATTCACCGGATCGCCCAGCGCCATGGAGCCGACGCCCTCGCCGACGACCTCGCCGTTGATGCGCATGGTCACGGCATGGTCGCGCAGGTCCGTCTCCGGCCCGAACGGCTTGGCGTCGCCCAGGACCAGGGAAACACAGACCCCATGGTCGGCGATGACCAGGCCCAGCATGCCCTCGCCCGACGGCCCGCCTTCGAAATGGCGGCCGACGACCTCGATCGCCCCGGCCACGGCGTCCACCGCCGCGCGGACTTCATCCGCGGTGTATTCTTCGGCCCGCGCCGGCAGGTCCTTGCCCAAGCGAAGGGCGAATTCGCCCTCCACGTTCGTCGCGTGCGGGGCGCGCTTGACGGTCGACCCGCCGGGCACCAGAACCGGCGCCGGCACGCCGCCGTACCAGGGCTCGTTCGTGCCGAATTTTTCCTGCGACACGCGGCTGGACGATCCGATCTTGAAGCCGACGATGGGATCGCCCGCCAGACGCAGGGCTTCGGCCTGCACGGCATAGCCCAGCTCGCGCGTCGGCGGCAGGGTCACGGTGTTCAGGTCGATACCCGTGCGGTCGCGTTTGGCGGCGTGAAGGCGCGCGGCGAAGTCTTCAAGCTCGGGGGAGAGGCCGGCGGCCTGCGGTTCGGTGGTCATGGATGATGTCCTCTGGATGATCTTTTGTCGGCGGCGCGTCGTCGCGCCCTGTTTGTGGCGACCACCATAAACGGCTGGCGGTCCGGCTTTCCAGTTTGAAGATTTGCGAGGGGCCCGCCTGCGTCCTACCTTATGTCATCGGCAAAACGCCGGTGACAGGCGAGACGGCGGGAGAAACCGGCCTTGGGTGAGATCAGGAACGCGCTTTTGAACAAGAAGCCGGAAGACGCTTTGGCGCGCCGGGCGGCGGGCCTGGACCGGCTGATCACGCTCGGCCTCTTGGCGGCGGCGGGCTTTCTCGCGGCGGGCATTTACCTGCCGGTGATGGTGGTCTCCAAGCTGTTTATCTTCTCCGACCAAATCTCGATCTGGAGCGCCGTCCAGGAACTGATCGGCGGCGACGAAATCTTCCTCGCGGCCATCGTCCTGATCTTTTCCGTGATCTTTCCCGCGGCCAAGGTCGTCGTCGCCTATGGCCTGTGGCGGAATATCAGCTTCGAGCCCGACCGCCACCGCCGCGCCGTCACCCTGCTCGACGCCGTCGCCCGCTGGTCGGCCGCCGACGTGCTGATCGTGGCGTTACTGGTCGTCATCGCCAAAAGCACCGCCCTGGCCGACGCCGAAGTCGGTATCGGCCTCTATTCCTTCGCGGCAGGCGTGGTCCTGACCTCGCTGATGGTCTATCGCATCAAGAGGGCGATTGCGCGGGCGGCGGCTTAACCACCCAAGCGGGACGCCGAACATTCGCCATACGTTTCATTGCGACAAACTTGACGAACCAGCCAACGGTAACTATATTTACCGTGGGACGGTAAATTTATTATCTTTTCGGAGGTTGATCGACGCCGGTTTCCGCCGCCGGAAAGACTTAAATGGAGGCCCAAACCGCCAGAATAAGGGAGAAATCGGATGAAACTTACACCGTACGGGAAACTCGTTAGGACGCATCGAATGGACCAAGGTGTAACACTTAAGGAAATGAGCGGCGCCTTGGGCGTTAGCCCTGCATTTTTGTCCTCAATCGAAACGGGCAGGAAATCTATCCCGCAGGGACTAGTCGAAAAAACAGTCCAGTATCTTGAACTTGACTTAGATGAACGTGGCGCCCTCGAAATGGCTGCTGAGCAATCAAAACGAGAGTTTAAAATCAACATGCCAATGGGAACCGCTCCAGGTGACAGAGAGATCGCCGCAATGTTTGCACGGCAATTTCCTGAGATGTCCGAGGAGCAAAAAGAAAAGCTTCGAGCCCTATTAGAGGGGAGGCATGCATGAGCGATATCGACTACGAGGCCAAGCCCCTAAGCAGGGTAAACATCAGAGACTTTGCCACCAATGTTCGCTCGGCAGTGGGGTACAGCAAAAGCCCCTTCATCCCCATTGATGATCTACTGGAGTTTGTCCTTCCTAAGGTGCTCGAAGGGTTCAGCTATGACGTATGGTCGGAGGAAGAAATGGGGCGAAGCCACGGACTCGCCGACCCGGAAACATGCACGATCATTCTACGGG
>NZRL01000113.1 GCA_002696205.1 Rhodospirillaceae bacterium
CGCTTGGCATCATTTGACACCTTACGACTTGCATGGAAGAAAGCCGCGAGAGCGGCCAAAGGGCTCAGCCATGCCGAAGCCGGGCGTGCTGCCGACGAAGCCGCAAAAACCGCAGTCCTGAAAGGGTCTCTAAAAATCACGACTGAGACTCTAATTTCCGCAATTGACGACCGTCACAAAGCTCAACAAAACAGTTAATCAGCATGGCTCAGCCTCCCCGCAATCTGCCACATCTTTGGATCGAAGGCGGCGGACAAGCCGAGGATTACACTCGTCCTCCCCGAAAAATTGAACCTAGAGCGCTTCCTGCCCGCGACCGGCGAGAGCATGCCAATGCTCTTGAGGTAGCAATTGGCCAAGCAATAGCGGCTGCCCACCAGCAAATTGCCCAACGTGAAGACAATGTCGCGGAGGGAACTCCTGGCTTCTACCTGCAAATGGAACTCACACCACAGGAAAAGGAAGCTATCGACAGACTGGACAATCGAACAAGGCATATCGAAGTCGTCGCAGTAAAGACACCGGATGCCGATGATGTTCCGATCGAGGCAACTGTCTTTGTACCTCAGAAAGCCGAAGCACATTTTCTGGAAAAGGTACAAGCTTACCGTGATGAAGATACGCCAAATGGCAAACCAAAAAATGAGCCGTTGGTAACGCGTATAGAGACTGTCCGAATTGCAACCGTACAATCCCTATTTACTGACCCCGTCGAACTCTACCCACGAAACGGCCAAACCGTATGGTGGGAGGTGTGGTTACGCCAAGGGTCAAAGAATAGATTCGCAAAGGTCATTGAAAAGCTAAACATTCCGAACCGCGACCATGTCGTATCTTTCCCCGAACGCGACGTGGTCTTAGTCATGGCGAATGAAGCGACGATGTCGCGCGTTATCCGAAACTGCGATGCCGTCGCTGAGTTGCGACTAGCAAAAGATACGCCGGCCCTATTCCTTAATATGGATGGCGCAGAAGCAGTAATTTGGACGGAAGATGCCGTCGATCGGGTGGTCCCTCCTGATGGCGCCCAGACGACGGTGTGCCTTCTCGATAGTGGCGTTACACAAAGTCACCCGCTACTCCGCCTCGCTCTGGACCCGGCGGATATGCATGCCATTGACCCCGCATGGGGGCCTGGCGACACATCGCCTCAATGGCATGGCCACGGCACGAATATGTCTGGCACGATTTTGTATGGCGATCTGCAGCCCCACTTCGAGGGTGTCGGCAACGTCACCCTTTCACACCGCCTGGAAAGCGTCAAAATTCTCCCGAATGCGGGACAAAACGATCCTGAGCTATATGGTTACATCACCACGGAAGCCGTCGCGCGTGCTGAAATTCAGGCACCTGAGAGAAAACGGGTCATTTGCATGGCTGTCACCAGCGATCAACCTGTTCTGGGGCGGCCGTCGTCTTGGTCAGCGGCCATCGATCAGCTCTGCTTTGACGAAGACAATCAACGCCTTTTTGTCCTTTCAGCAGGTAATATTCGGGATGGCATTGATCCAGTTCAATACCCCGACTTGAACGATGTAAACCCGATGGAAAATCCAGCACAGTCCTGGAATGCATTGACCGTTGGGGCGTATACAGATCGTATTAACATCGTAGATCCAGCTTATGCAGGTTGGGAGCCTGTCAGCCCGCCAGGCGACATTTCACCGACCTCTCGCACATCTGTTTCATGGCAACGCCAGTGGCCGATCAAACCGGACGTCGTGTTTGAGGGCGGAAACTGGGCATCGGACCGTGCCAACGACGCAAGGCCGATCGACGACTTACAATTGCTGACAACCCATGCAAGAACGAACATTCGACTGCTTGACACTATAGGGGACACGAGCGCTGCAACGGCACTCTGTGCAAACATGGCGGCAAAAATCATTGCCTCCCGGCCGGAACTACGTCCTGAAACAGTGCGCGGTCTTATCGTGCATTCGGCAGAATGGACACCTGTAATGGAAGCCCAAATTGCAGGCAAAAATAAAACACAAATGCAGGCATTGCTAAGGCGCTACGGGTACGGCGTACCTGATCTGGAGCGAGCTTTATTGAGCGCCGCAAATGACCTTACCTTGATGGTCGAGGATTCCTTGATACCATTCACTAAAGGGCCCAGCAGCATCAAGACAAGGGACATGAATGTTCATAACCTCCCCTGGCCCCGTGAGGAACTCATAGAGCTTGAAAACACCCCGGTCAGTTTCCGCGTGACGTTGTCCTATTTCATCGAGCCAAACCCCGGCGAACGTGGCTGGACTCGGCGCCATAGATACTCTTCACATAGTCTCCGCTTTGCCGTGAAACATGCTGCCGAGACACTCGACGACTTCCGTCGACGCATCAATGATGTTGCCCGGCAGGAAGAAGAAGGAGCGCACGTCGGCCGTATTGATGATGGCAATTGGTCCATAGGGCAAATGCGAGAGCTCGGCTCAATCCATTCAGATTGGTGGACAGGCACAGCCATCGAGTTGGCCGATAGGGACGCCATAGGAATTTTCCCCGTCGGCGGTTGGTGGAAAGAGAAGAAACACTTGGAACGTTGGGATAAGCCAGCTCGATATTCGCTTATCGTCACAATCAAAGCGCCCGGTGCTGCGGCAGACATTTACACGCCAGTGGCGAATCAGATCGCCGTTCAAATACCAATACCTGGTTAAATTCAGGATGAAGCCGATCGAGTTCCTGAGAACTTATTTAACCCTCGCCTTCAATGACCTCCAACGATATTGAGGCGACCGGGTCTGGAACCAACTTGCCGCCGTTGACTTTAATTCCCTCATCAAGCAGCCAGTTTAGAAGAACCTGGCGGAGCTTCAGACAGACATACGAAGTCATAGAGCAGATTTCTTGAAGTGAACGTGGTTGCACTTCGACAAGTTGACCTTTGTAAAATACAAGCTCTCGATCAACTAACGTCGTTGTCAGCTCTAGCGTGGGCCCACTTTGAAAAGTGGAAGTGTCGAGAGGACCTAGCGTGTCCAATGAGATGGGATGAACCGTTCCATCGGCCTCGGTAATGTGGGCCTCAATTCCGAGCCACGATATGGTCAATGCACCGTTCTTTTCACAATCCCTATCGCCGACAATTCCCTGACGGTGCGCGAGGCAATTGCGAGCGCCAGTTAGGGTACGAAAATAATGGGCAAACCCTGTCGTAAGGCCATACCGCTTTTCCAGATAGCCGAGCTTGTCAGCAACACCTTTGTTCTCAAACTTATTGAGATGGGATTTATGCGATTTCGCCTTAAGGACGCCTAAATGAACCTGGGCGTTTAAAAGGATCTGGAAATAAGAATTCAAGAAAATCTCGATACCATTGATCAATTCCCGAAACCCATTGGCCACGACCCATGCCTCATAATCCTTGCGAAACTGCCTCATTTGTTCATCGGTCATCTCGCGTGGCGCATCCACAAGCTGAATAAAGCCAGGGAGATGAACACTTGCCTCGTCACTACCTGCTGTAGTTAGCCCAAACGCCATGAACATTGAGGCGCGTCGGGCAGTGGCCCTGCCTATTTCCACGATCAAATCTATTCCCTGCTCAGCGGAAACTTCGATTGATATCGGTCCAGGCAATGGTTTCAGCCTTGATCCAATAGATTCTTCAAATTTTTTGCGCTCATTCATTGAGAGTTGTCATGCCTTTTAGGCCATCATGTTAAAATGTCAGGCAAATGCCTTCGCCTTAAATCTCTCCAAAGTTTCAATACTTGGTTTTCGTATTATAAGGCCAAACCACACCTATCATTTCTTCAAAGGAGAAAATTGGGCATGGGAGACGCGACTGAGACTCGCCGGCGCGTTGAAAAACTACGGCAGGAAATTGCCGCCGCCATTCCCTGCTTCCCCAATGACCGCACCACACGGGATCACATGCGCGCCAAACATTTAGGCGACCTATTGATCGACTACGTGAACTGGCGGAGTCGCTTTGTCGGCACCAGACCAAGGATAGTTGAGATCAAAACAGACGCTCGTGAGAGCCCAGCATGGACAAAGCACGCTAACCTGATCGATGCATTTCTCAGAAAAGCTCGGGAAGGCGAAGATCTGACACCCCATTTGTCCTTTTCGGCGTACACAAGGGGATATACGCCCGTCTCACGCAAACAAGGGGCAAACAGCGAGGAAAGATGGTCGGACAAAGACTTCATCCTGAACACGATGAACTTCCACCATTTTCACTTGGGGCAAATCGACGAGGAAACAGGCACTGCTGATCGGACCAATACACTTATCTTCGCGCTGGTTAGCCGCGAAACTTTTGAGGTTGTGGCGACATTTGATCATACAGTCTTTGACAACGGCACCGAGGAAAGAGCGCGATTGTTCGCAGTCCATGACCAGATATTGACGCGCGGCACAGCGCCCGGCAGCGTCGTCATTGGTTCAATGATCACGCTTTCCGGACATTGGATGCCCGCAGTCCGCTACGCTCAGGAGTGCACGAGAATCGTTCGAGAACTCGATCCATATTTGGATGATCGGGAAAAATTGAATGAGTTGCTTGTTGGAACAGGACCACAGCCGCCCCACAACGCGAAATGGGAGTGGGCCTTTAACCACTTGGATCTGGGATTCCTAGAAAAACGGTCGAGAGAATTTTTCGTATTGAAGAAGGGCTGGAACTAGCTTTTGCTGTGTCGATTACGTCACTTCGCACTCGTCCACGCTTGTTCATCTTCGTACACCTACATCGATGGCAAATTGATGGGATAATTGATGGGTAAAAAACAATAATTAGCTCTATCCACCATTTTTCAGCAATTATCAGCGGACTCCCTCTCCGCCATTATGCCATTCCCTATTCATCGCTGAGGTATTCAATTCTCCGAATTTCGGTAAACGTCGGCCAACGCCCACAAATAGGAAAATTTACTTGACTTAGGGTGCATTCTGAGTCAAGGTTTCCGCATGTGCCCGTGCGGGCCCTTCCGCCGTTTTGCCGCTGAAGGACAACCCGTTCTGAACGGATAACACATCCGCCAACTCCCAATTTCAAACCCGGAACCGTCAGGCATCGGCTATTCCCCCGCGCCGACGGCCGACAGACCCGCCGCGCCCGTCTTCATGGCCGCCGCGCGGCCAGGCGATACGCGCATGTCCCAACCGTTCAAACTGAAAAACCCGATCGGCGAAGCCTACAGCATGGGTGCCGAGGATACCCTCAACACCAAGAAAGCTCTCGCGACACTCGGCCATATGGAAACGCCCGACTACGGCCTCGACGAATACCCCGACCTCCCCATGATCGACGCCGTCAAATCCTTCCAGCGGGACAACGCCCTGGTCGAGGACGGCGTCATGAAACCCGATGGGCCAACACTGGCGCGGCTTAACGAGACACTTGCAACGAAAGCAGCTCCGCCGGCACTGCTCCAAGCTTCATCTGAACCAAACGCGGCCCGTGACCGCCACCTAATGTCGTTACCCTCGCAGTCGGGCGCCAGACCAACCATCCCAAAGAAACCAATCGTGGCGCCTGGCTCTCAGGTCGCCATGGGCCCGGCCGCGGCACTGATCCCACCACTGCTCGGTGCCGTCGCACGCACCGCCATCGGAAACTCTGCCCGCACGGCGGCGGGCGCAGCCGCGGCTGGAGCCGCCGGATCACTCATCACCAATTCGAATAAAGGCAAGGGACAGGAGCAACCGCAAAAACGGACGGACCAAGCGCCCTCGTTCCCGCCGATGCCAGGTATCGAACCACCCGACACGCCGTTGCCGGACCGAACCGAGAGCATTCCCCAACCGGTCGAGTTGCCGGATTTTTCAGGGTCCCTTCCAAAAACCATAAAACCCACGATCTTTGTCTTGCCAGCTCCGGAGCCTGGAGAATTCGGCGACAGCATTGTCGAGCGGAAAGGCAATGAAGCAACGCGGAAGGAATTGGAACGTATCCGGGACTACTTTGAGCAAGTCAAAGGATGGAAACATGTCGCAGGCGGACGATACAGCCCGCTCCATGATTTGGTTCGCGATGGCGAAAAAAATGCAGGAGACGAGCAGAATGAACGCCACATCAAAGGCTATTTTAACGGCCTCAAAGGTGGTCATTTTACCGACCTCACTTTCATCGACGACCGTGGTCGAACCGTTCATATTCAATCGGTTGATGTCGACAAAAATGGCAAACCCACTCAGCGGGAACTCGACAACGCCGAGAAAATTCGCAGAGCGACGGAAAATGAGGACATCCTTCTGATCCCGAAAGGGGCGCAACTTACGCGAAACCGAAAGTTACAATAGATTTTCTAAGAGTGTACTCTCGCCGGTATGCCGCGACGGACAGATCGACAAACATATTTTCGAGGCAAGAGCGTCGTTTTAACGAAACGGGACGAACTCGCGTACAGCCGCGTACTGCGCGAGTTCGATCCCGATGTCCAATTCACTGGCTACACTTATCGGTCCGCAGATAACCATTGTAAGTTGGTGCCGACGATCGCCCACGGTGATGCCGATGAATGTCTAATTACTGTTTCTCACCCCGAAGAAAAGCAACGCATCAAAATCTACGATGAACTCGGCTTGGAATTAGAAAACGTCCAGCGCGACCATGTCAGCCTCAGGCTTCGAAGGTCTTCCTGGAATTGGGTAGACCCAACAAAGAAATGGGCGTTCGATCCACCCTTATTGGATTGGGGTGAGGTTTCGGTTGGGTACCCTGCCGATAATAACGAACTCAAAAAATTCGCAGGCACACTCCTCCGATTGGTTGGGAAGATTACCTGGAAACGGGGACCGTTCGGCTTGGACGCCTGCCGATGGTCGCAATCCGGCGGAGAGGAACGGCGGGGCCTAGGCAATGGGGAATTGATCAGCCCGAGTGAAAAGATTGAACTGAACAAGTACTATGACGACACGCTCTGGGACGACGCCGGGCTGCCCGACGAGCAGACAGGTGCGCGCGTGTAGGATACCTCCCAGAGTCCCAAGGCAAATTCCCTGTTTCAGCTCAAGGGAATTGGATAACGAGTAGCGTGGTTTCCATGTGTTTGCTGGCGGCGCCGGTCGGAGCGCTACCGTCCGACCTTGGTTTTCCTTATATCTTCCCTGTGGATCAGGGAATTCGTAGCAATAGGCACCAGAGACTCCCTCGCCCTCGACTGTCCCCACCGCCATTTCCCACCCCGACCACTCCCGAGAATCTCGTCCGCGGGTCGGAGACTGCCGTGTGTCACGGCGGTGCCGGCCCACCCTCTGGATTGGGGACACAGACACGATAGGAGATACCGCCGCGCCCCGCGGCGGCCTCCACGAGGATGATCGCCATGCCAAAGACACCGGTGAGCGTCTCCGGCGGCAGGATATCGCCGGCAATAGGCGCGAGAACTTGGGCCCGACGAGGAAGCAGGCAATATGCGGGATGATCAGCCCGATCCCGCCGAGGGTTGTCGACCGTCGCCCGGCGAACCCGGTGCTACTCGTGAAATAGCCCCTTTATGGACCCACGCCGTTATCCAATTTCCGCGATCAATCGATCACATCTTTCTAATTGTCCTATCAGTCGGCCCGTGGTGGACTGCGGAGCCGCCGCACGCGGCCATGAGAACAACAAAAACGCCGAACCTGAGAAGGAACATCCATGCCGCCCTCACCCGACGCCCAGCCCACCACCGACAACCCCATCGGCCATGATGTCGAACAGGAAGCCCGCGACGTGCTGGAGGTCCTGGACGGCGGCGGCATCGCGATCATTCCGTTGAATGTGGCCTATGCCATCCTGGCCCGCACCGAGGGCGCCATCCGCCGGATCTTCGAGGTCAAGAAACGCAGCTACGACAAGCCGTCGGGCATGTTCGGCTGCGCCGCCGCCTCGGCCGACCTGCACATCATGGACGACGAGGCCCAGGCTATTCGGAAGGCACTGATCGAAGAGGCCGACCTGCCCTTTTCCATCGTCGCCGACTACCGCAAGGACCATCCCCTGCTGGCCAAGGTCGAACCGTTCGTGTTGGAGACCAGCACCAAGGGGCCGACCATGGACATGCTATTGAACGCGGGCCCGATGCATAACGCGCTGGCCGAACTCAGCCACGCCCAGGGCACGCCGGTGTTCGGGTCCAGCGCCAACCAATCGCTGTCGGGCTCCAAGTACACGGTGCAGGATATCGAACCCGAGGTGCTGGCCGCCGCCGATATCGTCATCGACCACGGCCGCTGCCGCGACGCCAACGACGCGGGGCTGTCCTCGACGATCATCGATTTCCGCAATTTCAACGTGGTCCGGGCGGGCTGCCGGTTCGATCAGATCTCGGCCTTTCTGAAAGACCGCTTCGGCCGCGACCTGGCGGCCTAGATTTCCGCCGTCATGCCACCCGCCCGGCCGGTTACGCCCGGGCCGGCGGCATGTGGGTCTCGATGAAAGCCCGCGCGGCCCGGAAACTCCGGTCCGCCGCCGCCGCGTCGTACCCGGGATGGGTGCGCACGGCGAAGCCGTGGGGAATGCCGTCGTAATAGTCGAATTCAATCGGCCGGTTCAGGCTGCGCGCCCGGTCCTCCAGGCGGCGCATGCCGTCGATCGGCGCGCGTTCGTCCTCGGTGCCGTGCATGATCAGGGTTGGAACGGAAATCTCGGCGATCAGATCATAGGGCTGCAATCCCGGCTGCGCCTCTTCCCGGCGAAAAGCGAAGCCGTGGAAAATGGCCAACAGCCGGATATCCGAATGGGCCGCCGCCGCCATCAGCGCATGGACACCGCCCCGGCAGAACCCGAACACCGCGATGCGGTCAGCATCGACGTCAGGCCGTGCCCGGACATGGTCCATGACGCCCGCCAGATCGGCCAGGACGGGCCCATCGGGTGGGTCGTCGCCCCGCACTTTCCATCCGTGAAGGACCGCGAGATACCCCCACCCGGCGAGCCGTTCGGCGATCTCCGAATACCCGTCCTCGGGCCCGGCGACGCCGCGCAGGATCAGAACCGCCGGATGCGGGCCGGGCCCATCGGGGACCGCGACGAGACCGGCGAGGCCGATCCCGCCCTCGGCGCTCGGGTAGGTGATGCGCTCCGTCGTGACCATGATGGCCTCCCCTCGCTCACACCTTCGCCGACGGCAAACCCGGCTAGGGCTTGAAGCCGTCTTCGACGTCCAACGCCTGGGCGACGGCCGGGCGGGCGAGCATGCGGTCGTGATAGGCTTCCAACGCCGGATAGGTTCCGGCCGGGGCCTCCAGCGCCGTCTTGAACTTCCAATAAATCCGGAAGACGTGGATATCGGCGATCGTATAGCGCCCGGTTAGCCAGTCCCGGTCGCTCAGTTTCTGATCGACGACGGAGAAGGCGTGATCCATTGCCTCCGCCCCCTTGCCGCGCGAACCGTGCAGGGTCGAGGCGGCGAAGGACAGCCAGGACATCACCTCGGCTTCCGCATTCAGGTCGCCTTCCGGCCAGAGGTTCGCCGCCGGATATTTACGCGCCAGGTAATAAAGCGTCGCCGCGACCTCGGTGATCACATGGCCGTCGTCGGTCACCAGCACCGGCACCTTGCCGTCCGGGTTGATCGCCTTGAACTCGGGCGTTCGGGTTTCCTCGTTCGCGAGGAAGCGGGGAATGAGTTCGAAATCGGCACCGCATTCGATCAACGCGATATGGGTCGCAAGGGAGCTGGTGGTCGGGGAGAAATAGAGCTTCATCTTGGTGTTTCCTCGTGATGGGCGACGGCCGTTGGATCGACCGACCGGCCTCGGTGCGGTTGATGCGACCGAGATGCCTCCCATCAAGCCCCAAGAAAACGCGCCCCGCAAGGTTTCGGCGGACGTTCAGGCGCCGCGCCGCACCGGCGCCGCGTGTTCGATCTCGTCGATCAGGACCGCAAGTTCCCGGGCCTGATCCCGGCGCAGGGCGCTGGTCGTCACACGAATCGCGGGCGGCGACGTCAGGCGGAACGTAGCGCCCGGATTGACGATCCATCCGGCCTCCATCAGATGGCGCGTGGTTTTCTGTTCGTCCGCGACCGGCACCCAGACGTTGAAACCGTCCGCGCCATGGCCGGAAATTCCGCGATCCTTGAGGGCGGCGAGAAACCCCTCGCGCCGCTCCTTATAAAGCCGCGCCACGCGTTTGACCGAAGCGTCGTAATCCGGCGAGGTCAGGGTCTGCAGAACGACCCGCTGCAGCAGGCCGCTGACCCAGCGATAGGTACAGGCCCCCAGGACATCGACCTTGCGGCCCAACGCCGGGCTGCAATCGACGAAGGCGAGCCGCGCGTCCGGGCCCAGATACTTGGAGACGGAGCGGATGACCGCCCAGTTTTCGCGCGCCTCGTCGGCGAGGGTCTGGGGCGCGAACAGGGAGAGTTCGGAGAAATGATCGTCCTCGATCAACAGAACATCCGGGTACCGGGATAGGATATCCGCCAGATCGGCACGGCGGGCATCGGACCAGGAACCACCGAACGGGTTGTGGGCGCGGGGTGTCAGGATGACCGCCGCGATCCCGTCGTCCAGCGCCCGCGCCAGGCCGTCCGGCGTCACGCCATTGTCGTCCACCGCCATGGGCACGGCTGCATGGCCGAGGCTGTGCAGCAGGCCCAGGGTGGTCATGAAACAGGGATCCTCGACCCCGACCTTGACCGGCCCGTCGAAAACCGAGCGCAGGATCATGGAAATCGCATCGAAGGTGCCGTTGGCGATCCAGACATGGCCGACCGGCACGCCGTCCTTGCGGAACCGCGCCCGCGCCAGGTCCGCGAGCTGCGGATCCGCCGGGGCGTCTTCGTATCCGCGGTGCGGCCATTCGGGACCCAACGGCTTGACCTGCAGGGGCGGCAGCAAGTCGGGATCGGGATTGCCCGCCGACAAATTGCGGACGGACGCCGCCGCCGATGTGCCCGCGCCGGGGTGCAAGGCGATCCGGCTGCCTTGCCGTCCGCGCCCTTCGGTGACCCCGGCGTCGGACAATTGCCGATAGGCGGAGGCCACCGTGTTCCGGTTGACCCCCAGATCGCCGGCCAGGGCGCGGATCGTCGGCAGCGGATCACCGGCGGCCATGCCGCCCTGGGCGACGGCGGATTTAATGCTGTCGGCGATTTCCTCGGCGGTCCGCCCCTGGATCACCGTCCGGGGTTCCACGGGGGCCATTGCGTCGCTTCTCGGGTCCATCATCGGGCTTTCGAAATCGTCGTCATTGCAGCGTTACACACCTGCGGCCACCGTCGCGGGCCGCGTCTCTCTTATGCGCGATCATCGCACAGCCGTAAACGCCACCCGGCACCCGCATCGGATGCGGCCCCTTATACGGCAAGACGCCGCGATAGGACAAACACGTTTTAAAATAGGACAAAAATACCTCTAACCAAGAGTCCTGCATTCAAACCCGCCTCAAGAACCAATACAGGGCCTATAGCAGGCTATAAAGAAAGGGAAATTCATGCGCATGAAGGTCAATGAGGCTAAACCCACCTCGACGGCAAAGACAAATAAAACTCTCTTTGTCCTATTTTTGTCTTGTTTTTTGTCTTTTCCACTGACTAGGCTGAATGCACTGCACAAAACATGAAAGGGAACCGCCATGCTGCCGCCGGAACAACACATTCAGATCGGATCGATTCTGTTCGACGGTCTCGACCAGATCGACCTGACCGGGCCTTACGAAGTCCTGGCGACGATCCCCAACGCGTCCTTCACGGTGGCGGCAAAGTCGTTGGACCCCATGCGGGACTTTCGCGGCATGCGCCTGATGGCCGACACGACCTTCGACGAAGCACCACAGTTCGACGTGCTGCATATTCCGGGCGGCCCGGGACAGCAGGCCTTGATGGAGGACGAGGAGGTTCTCTCCTTCATCCGGACGCAGGCCGCGTCCGCCCGCTATGTCCTGTCCGTCTGCACCGGCGCCCTGGTCTGCGGCGCGGCGGGCCTGTTGGTCGGCCGCAAGGCAACCACGCATTGGTCGGCCCATCATCTGCTTCCCTATTTCGGCGCCGAGGCCGTGAACGAACGGGTCGTCATCGACGGCAATTGGATTTTCGCCGCCGGGGTGACCTCCGGGATCGACGGCGCCCTGCACCTGGCGGCGATGCTGCGCGGCCAGAAAGTCGCCGAACAGATCCAGCTTTACATGCAGTACCAGCCGGAGCCGCCGTTCGACGCGGGCACGCCGGAACGCGCCCCGGCCGAGGTCCTGGAGGCCGCACGGGCGAAAGCCGGTCAACTCACCGCCGACCGGCTGGCGACCGCCAAGAAGATCGCCGCGAGGTTGAACATCGACCCGGGCGCCGCCGCCGGGTGACGGCCGCGTCCCAACGTCAACGGGCGAGTCCCGCTTGTTGTGCAAAAATAAACAACGATGTGCATTTTTTTGAAATTGTCGATCATAAAAATTCACATCACACTGATCTGAACGTCATCGATTTGTAACGGCCACGGGGGGCCGTCGGGCCATGGAACTCGTTATCGCGCTGGGAATGAACGGCATCGTTTGGGGCCTGATCATCGCTTTGATCGCCCTGGGCCTGTCGATCATCTTCGGCCTTCTCGACATCATCAACATCGCGCACGGCGACTTCTTCA
Organism: Rhodospirillaceae bacterium; assembly: GCA_002696205.1. Classification (GTDB taxonomy): domain Bacteria; phylum Pseudomonadota; class Alphaproteobacteria; order Rhodospirillales; family Casp-alpha2; genus UBA1479. The sequence goes on from NZRL01000113.1 coordinate 12,529, forward strand.
TGGTCGGCACGGTGCTGGCCTGGGCCGTGTTCGAAGGGACCGGCAACTACTGGCTGGCCTTCGCCATCGTGCCGATCATCGGCTTCGGCCTGGGTGCCTTAATCGAATACGCGGTGATCCAGCCGATCAAGAACGCGGCGGCCTTGTCCATCGTCGCGACCTTCGGCCTGTCGATCATCCTGCAGGAAAGCGTACGCGCGACCTACGGCGCCGCCCCCTCGCGCCTGACCGCGCCGATCGAGACGACGATCCCGCTGTTCGGCCTGGAATACGAGGTTTACCGCCTGTTCGCGGCGTTCATCTCCGTGGTCGCCATCGTCGCCTTCTTCATCTTCCTGCACCGGACGAAGATGGGCACCTGGATGCGGGCCGTGCGCTACGATCCGGAAACGGCGACGGCCATGGGCATCCCGGCGCGCCGCGTCTATCAGATCACCTTCGCCATCGGCTTCGCCATGGCGGCACTCGGCGGCGTCGTCGCCGGGCCGATCACCACGGTCGATTTCCAGGCCGGGGTCGACGTCCTGCCGTTCTGCTTCATGGCCGTCATCATCGGCGGCCTGGGCAATCTGGAAGGCACCGTCGCCGCCGCCGTCATGCTGGCCTTCTTCGAAGGCGTGATGGCGAGCTTCGCCGATCCGACCATGGCCCGCATCGGCTCGCTCTGCCTGATGAGCCTGGTCCTGTTGATCCGTCCCCACGGCATCTTTTCCGGAGCGACGCGATGACGGCCCATCAGATCAACAAATGGGGCCTGGTGCTGTTCGCGCTGTTCACCTTGGCCGCTCCCTTCATCCTGCCGCTGTTCATCGACGCATTCTGGGTCGACATCTATTCCGAGATGCTGATCTGGTCGCTGCTGGCGGCCAGCGTCAACCTGCTGTTCGGCTACGTCGGCCTGCTGTCCTTCGGCCAGGCGTTGTTCTTCGGCATGGGCATGTACGGCGTCGCCATCGGGGTCGCCAAGCTGGGCCTCGGCTTCTGGCCGGCGCTGGGCCTGGGCATCGTCCTTTCGACGGCGATGTCGGCCTTCGCCGGCGCCCTCGCCGTGCGCCTGACCTGGCATTACTTCGCGATCATCACCGTGGTGTTCTCGCTGATCTTCTATTTCACGGCGCTGTCTTGGAAACCGCTGACCGGCGGCGACGACGGCCTGTCGTTCTCCATGCCGCCGATGCTGACCTGGGGTGAGGACGGCGAGCTGTCCCTGACCGACCCGACGGTGCAGTACTACTTCATCATCACCATGGTCGGGCTGTGCTACGTCCTGATGGGCGTGATCCTGAAAAGCCCGCTCGGCTGGGCCTTCCGCACGGTGCGGGAAAACGCCATGCGGGCGTCGCTGATCGGCCTGAACGTCTACCTGATCCGCCTGACGGCCTTCATCGTCGCGGGCTTCATCGCCGGGATGGCGGGGGCGCTGTTCGCGTTCTTCGGGCGCTACGCGTCGGCGTCCTACATGTTCTATCACGTCTCGGGCGAAGCCGTTGTCTGGGCGATCATCGGCGGGGCGGGAACGCTGCTCGGCCCGGTGGTCGGGACCAGCCTGCTGATCATGCTGCGCGAGGAGCTTTCGACCTTGTGGGAGCATTACCTGCTGCTGGTCGGTGTCATCGTCATCCTGGTCGTCGTCTTCGCGCCCAAGGGCATCGGCGGCCTGTGGCACGGTCTGATCAATCGGATCGCCAAACCGGCGCCCGATGCCGTTGACGTCAAGGACGGGGAGGACCGCTCATGAGCGACGCAACCACCCCCATTCTGCAGATCGACGGCGTCGAGAAACATTTCGGCGGCCTGGCGGCCCTGGGCGGCGTCAACGCCCAGGTCGACAGCGGCAAGCTGACCGCCATCATCGGCCCCAATGGGGCAGGCAAGACGACCCTGTTCAACGTCGTCACCGGCATCCTGCCGCCGTCCGCCGGATCCATCCGCTTCATGGGCAAGGACATCACCAAGGCCTCGGTCCACGAGATCAGCCGACTTGGCCTTGCCCGCACGCTGCAGATCAAAAGCGTGTTCCACGGCATGACCGTGCGCGAGAACCTGTGGATCGCGGCGCAATCGCGCCAAGGCGTGTTCAAGCCGTTCAAGAGCGCCAAATCCTGCCGCGCCGCCAACGACCGTGCCGACGGCCTGCTGGAAGAGTTGGAACTGACCCATCTCGCCAACCAGGAAGCCGCCAACCTGTCCTACGGCGACGTGGCCTTGCTGGAAATCGGTATCGCGCTGGCGACGGAACCGAAACTGTTGCTGCTGGACGAGC
>NZRL01000114.1 GCA_002696205.1 Rhodospirillaceae bacterium
AAGGACGGCTGGATCTACATCATGTGCAACAAGGAAAAGTTCTGGCCGGCGCTTTGTGACGCCATCGGCGAATCCGAATGGGCGACGGACGAGCGGTTCAAGACCTTCAAGGAACGGCTCGCCAACCGCGAACTTGTCCAGGAACTTTTGGACGAACGGTTGAGCGAACGCAGCACCGACGACTGGCTGGAAGCATTTTCCGGCGTCGTCCCGGCGGCGCCCGTCTATGACCTGGCGCAGGCGTTGGAAAACCCCTTCGTCGCTGAACAGAACATCGTTCAGAGCCTCGAACTCGAAGGCCACGGCCAAATTCGCATGGTCGACACACCCGTCCGCTCGGCCACGCCGACCCCGGCCAAACCGGTCTCGGCGCTGGGTGAGGATACGGAAAAAATCCTCTCGGACCTTGGGTATGAAAAAAATCGTCTCGCAGAATTGCGCAAAGCGGGGGTAATCTGATTTCTAAGGGGGCTAAGTCTGAAAAGAATACCAATGGGAGGATGCCGCCTTGGGACAGACAATCAGTGAAAAGATCCTTGCCCGCGCTTCGGGTCAGGAAACCGTTAAGCCTGGAGACATCGTAACCTGTCAGGTCGATCTGGCGATGGTTCACGATTCTTCCGGTCCGCGCACGTCGGGCAAGAAGCTGGACGAACTGGGCGTGCCCGTCTGGGACATGAGCAAGCTGGTGGTCATCTCCGACCACTACGTCAACCTGGACGATGCCGCCGCCAAGAACGTGCAGGACATCTGCGACACCTGGTGCGAAACGCACAAGGTCCAGAATTTCATCCGGAACCAGGGCATCTGCCACATCGTTCTGCCGCAGGAAGGCCACGTCAAACCGGGCATGTTCTGCGTCGGCGCCGACAGCCATTCGACCACGGCGGGGGCCTTCGGTGCCTTCATGGTCGGCGTCGGGGCGACGGAAATCACCGGCGTCATGGCGACCGGCGAAATTTGGGCCCGCGTACCCGAGAACGTCCGCATGGAAGTCACCGGCAGCTTGAAGCCCGGTGTCGCCGGCAAGGACGTGATCCTGAAGATCTGCGGCGACCACGGCATCATGGGTTTCGGCTATCAGGTCGTGGAATTCTGCGGCGAAGGCGTGACCAACATGTCCGCCCAGGACCGCATGACCCTGACCAACATGGCGGCCGAGATCGGCGCCAAGACCGGGATCATCGCGCCGGACGCCAAGACGGTCGAATTGCTGGCCTCTTGGGGCGTTACCGGGATCGATCCGGCGGAATGGCAATCGGATGCCGATGCCGTCTACGCCAAGCACATCAAGATCGACGGCGATGCCTTGGCGCCGCAGGTCGCGGCACCGTCCAGCCCGGAAAACGCGGACGACGTCGGTAACTACAAAAACGTCAAGCTGAACCAGGCCTATCTGGGGGCCTGCACGGGTGCCAAGCTGGAAGACCTGCGCATGGCCGCCCAGGTGATGAAGGGAAAGAAGGTCGCCTCGGGTACCCGGTTCCTGGTTGCCCCCTCGACCGTCAAGATGCGTGAAATCGCCGCCGCCGAGGGCACACTTGGCATTCTCGAAGAAGCCGGGGCGACGATCCTGCCGTCCGGCTGCGGCGGCTGCATCGGTCTGGGCGACGCCCGCCTGGCCGAGGACGCCGTGGGTATTTCCTCCACCAACCGCAACTTCGTCGGCCGGGCCGGTCCCGCGTCATCGAAGCTCTATCTGGCCTCGCCGTTCACGGTTGCGGCTTCGGCCGTCGCCGGCGAGATCGCCGATCCGCGCGACATGATCTGAACGGGAGGAACAGAATAATGATCCAGAAAGGCAATGCCTGGAAATACGGCTCCAACATCGACACCGACCTGCTGGCCCCGATTTCGGCGCTGACCGCCGCGAAACCGGAAGAGCAATACGTTCAGTGCCTGCAGGACGTCGATCCCAACTTCGCCAAAAGCTGCCAGGTCGGCGACGTCTTCGTCGCCGAGGACAACCTGGGCATCGGCTCGTCCCGCGAATGGGCGCCGCAATACCTGCGGTCCTGCGGCATTCGGGTGATCCTGGCGAAATCCTTCGCTCGCATCTTTTACCGCAACTGCTTCAACCTGGCGGTGCCGGCCTTGGTCTGCACCGAGACGCATAAGATTTCCATGGGCGACGAACTGGAAGTCGACATGGAGAAGGGTGTCGTCCGCAACCTGACCAAGGGTGAAGAATACGCCTGCGACACCGTCCCGGCGCACCTGATGGAAATGGTCAACGATGGCGGCCTGATGGAGCACCTGAAGAAACGTTTCAAGAAGGCGAGCTGACGATGAGCCCAGCCAAACGTTTGGACGCGGCGACGGTTCGCGAACGCATCGTCTCGGGCGACGAGATCGCCATTCTCGACCTTCGTGAATGGGGCGTGTTCGGCGACGGTCATATGCTGTTCGCCATCAGCTGCCCCTTGAGCCATCTGGAAACCCGTATCGACGATTTCGTGCCGCGCCAGGACACGCCGATCGTGCTCTGTTCGGAAGGGGCCGCCGACGCCCATCTGGTCGAACTCGGCGCCGAACGGCTGATCGCCTGGGGCTACACCGATGTCGCCATTCTCGACGGCGGGCTCGACGGCTGGGAGAAGGCCGGGTTCGAGGTCTTCTCCGGCGTCAACGTGCCGTCCAAGGCGTTCGGCGAATTCGTCGAACATACCTACGACACGCCGCGCATCCCGCCTGAGGAAGTGAAGGCGATGATCGACCGGGGCGAGAACATGGTCATTCTCGACAGCCGTCCCTGGACCGAATACCACCAGATGAACATCCCCACGGGCGTCGATTGCCCGGGGGCCGAACTGGCGTATCGGGTGCACGACTTGGCGCCCGACCCGGAAACCACCGTGGTCGTCAACTGCGCTGGGCGTACGCGTTCCATCATCGGGGCGCAGTCGCTGATCAACGCCGGTATCCCGAACAAGGTCGTGGCCCTGGAAAACGGCACCATGGGATGGCATCTGGCGGGACTGACCCTGGAATACGGTCAGGAGCGGAATTTCCCCGACCTGTCCGAGGGCGGCCGCGCCAAGGCCCGCGAGGTGGCCGACCGGGTCTCCAAACGCTTCGGCGTGCCGACATGTACTCATGCCCAATTGGATGCTTGGCAGGCCGAGACGGGGCGGACGACTTATCTGCTCGACGTGCGCAATCCGGACGAGTTCAAGGCCGGTCACCTGGCCGACAGCCGGCACGCGCCGGGCGGGCAGTTGGTTCAGGCCTGGGATAAATACATCGCCGTTCTGGGCGCGCGGATTGTCCTGGTCGACGACGACGGCGTGCGCGCCACGATGACGGCCAGCTGGCTGATCCAGATGGGCTGGACCGAGGTCTATGTGCTTGAGAAGGCGCTGGACGACCAGCCCCTGGTTCGTGGCCCGCACCGGCCGCGCATCCACGGCATGGACACTGCAGCCGCCGAAACCGTCACGCCCGAAGGGTTGGAGCGGATGATCGCCGACAAGGTCTGCGTCGTCATCGATCTGGCGGACAGCCTGACCTACCGCGACGGCCATATCCCGGGCGCCTGGTTCGCCGTGCGGGCGCGCCTGAAGGACTCGATCAAGAAAATCCCCGACGCCCGGTTCACGGTTCTCACGTCGCCCGACGGCGTGCTCGCGCAATTGGCAGCACCCGAGTTGAAGGCCATGGGCCGGCGGGTCGCCGTTCTGGTCGACGGCACCGACGCCTGGAAGGCCGAGCGGCGGGAGCTTGAAAAAGGTTTCACCGGCATGGCGGACGAAACCAACGACGTCTGGTATCGGCCCTACGACATGGACGACACCAACGAAGGCGCCATGAAGCAATACCTGAGCTGGGAGATCAATCTGGTCAATCAGTTGGAAAAAGACGGAACGACGAAGTTCCGCAAATTCCCGGCGGCGTAACGCGCGACCGCCGCTCAGACCAACGAACAAGGAAACACCCAAGAATGAAATTCATCGTCCTCGACAACGACGGCATCGGGCCGGAAATCATGGCCGCGACCCTGCCGGTCGTGCAGAAGCTCGACGAAATGTACGGGCTCAACATCGAACTGGAACACATGGTCAGCGGCATGCGCGCCCTGAAGGCCGAAGGCCAGACCATCCCGCAGCGCGTCTACGACGCCTGCGACGCCGCCGACGGCGTTCTGCTGGGCCCCGTGTCGTCCTACGAGTATCCGTCGGAAGCCCAGGGCGGGGTCAACCCGTCCAAGTCCTTCCGCAAGGTCTTCGACCTGTTCGCCAACATCCGCCCGGCACGCACGCGCCCGGGCGTTCCCTCGGTGGTCAAGCAGATGGACCTGGTCATCGTCCGCGAGAACACGGAAGGCTTGTACGCCGACCGCAACATGTTCATGGGATCCGGCGAATTCATGCCGACCGAGGACGTGGCCCTTTCCGTGCGCAAGATCACCCGCGAAGGGTCGGAGCGGATCGCCCGCCAGGCCTTTGAAATGGCGTTGGAGCGGCGCAAGAAGGTGACTTTCGTCCACAAGGCGAACGTGCTCCGCATGACCGACGGGCTGTTCCTCAACACCTGCATGAAGGTGGCCGAGGAATTTCCCAACGTCGAGACGGAAGAGCTGATCATCGACGCCGCCACCGCCCATCTGGTCAAGCGGCCCGAAGATTTCGACGTCATCTGCACGACGAACGCCTTCGGCGACATCCTGTCGGATCTCTGCTCGGAACTGTCGGGCAGCCTCGGCCTCGCGGGGTCCATCAACGCGGGCAAGGGCCATGTCTTCGCCCAGGCGCAGCACGGCTCGGCCCCGGATATCGCGGGCCAGGGCGTCGCCAACCCGACGGCGATGATGCTGTCCACGGCGATGATGCTGGAAGAACTGGGGCGGCGGACCTCGCGCAACGATTTGGCGCAGGCGGCAGCCTCCATGTTCAAGGCGGTCGAGACCGGCCTGGACAACGTCGCCAACCACACCCCGGACCTCGGCGGCAGCAACACGACCGAGGGCTTCGGCAAGGCCGTTCTCGCCGCTCTGGACCAGGAATAGGACAAGGCCATGGCGGGGGAGGAACGCATCGCCGTTTACGGCGCCGGCGCCGTCGGCGCCTACGTGGGCGGCTACATGACCCGGGACGGCCGGGACGTCACCTTGATCGATCCCTGGGACGTGCATGTGAAACTCATGCGTGATCCTGGATTGAAGCTGTCGGGCCTGACCGAGCCCGAAAACTTCCAAGTCAAATGCAATGCGGTGCTGGATGCCGATCTACCGCCGCCGGGCCAGATCGGGCCGTTCGACGTGATCTTCATCTGCGTGAAATCCTTCGATACGGAAGCCGCCGCGAAGCGGATGAAACCCTATCTTGTCGAAGACGGTTTCATGGTCAGCCTGCAGAACGGCATCAACGAAGGCACCATCGCGGGCGTCGTCGGCAAGGACAAGACGATGGGCTGCATTGCCTCGGCGATCTCCGTCTCCATGTGGGAGCCGGGCGCCGTGCGCCGCAACGTCAAACTGGGCGGCAAAGAGCATATCGTGTTCCGCGCCGGCGAACTGGACGGCAGCGTCACGCCCCGGGCCCGGCGGATCGCCGAAATCCTGTCCAGCATCGACAGCGCCAAGGTCACCGAAACCCTGATGGGCGAGCGATGGTCGAAGCTGATCGTCAACTGCATGCGCAATCCGATCTCGGCGGCGTCGGGTATGGCGTCCAACGCCTGCGACACGGACGACCATATCCGCCGTCTCGGCATTCGCATCGGTGCCGAGGCGATCCAGGTCGCCATGGCCGAAGGCTATCCGTTGGAAAAAATCCTTGGCATGCCGCCGGAACAGATCCTGGCCGCCGGGCAGGGCGATGCCGACGCCATGGCCGCCTGCGACAAGAAATTGCTGGACGACCGGGCCAAGCGGTCCGACGAACAGCGCCCCTCAATGGCCCAGGACATGGTCAAGGGCCGCCCGACGGAAATCGATTTCATCAACGGCTTCGTCGTTCGTTCGGCCGAGACCCATGGCATCGCCGTGCCGGCCAATGCGGGTATTGTCGCCGCGATCAAGGCCATCGAGGCCGGCACGATGACCCCGTCGCCCGAGGTCATCGCAGATATCTGACGTCACCATCTGACCGGGGAGGGCAGAGACCATGACCGACCGTTACGCCGCAGGCGACCTGATCGCCGCCACCCAATCGCTTTATGAGAAGGCCGGTGCGGACGGGCCCATTGCTCAGGCCATGGCCGAAATTCTGGTCGAGGCCGATCTGCTGGGATATTCCACCCACGGCCTGCAGTTCGTGCCTGCCTATCTGGGGGCCATGGAAGGCGGCAAGACGACGACCGAGGGCGAGCCTGAGATCACCGCCGATCACGGGGCGACCCTGGTTCTCGACGGCAAGGGTCTGCCGGGCCAATGGGTCATGGTGAAGGCGTTGGAACTGGCTGCCGAACGGGCGAAGACCAATCCCCTGGTCGGTGTGGCGATCCACAATACGGCGAATATCTCCTGCCTGGCGACCTATGCCCGGCGGGCGGCACTCAAGGGCTATTTCGCCATTGTCTGTGCGACGGCTCCGGCCAACAAGGCGGTCGCACCCTTCGGCGGCGCCTCGCCGGTGCTGGGCACCAATCCTTTCGCCATCGGCATGCCGAGTACGGATCACCCGATCCTGATCGACACCAGCGCCGCCGCCGTCACCAACCGGTCCATCGAGCGGGCGGAACGGCTGGGCGAAAAGCTGCCGTTCCCGGCCCTGGTCGGTCCCGACGGCCAGGCGAGCGACGATCCCGCCGTCTTCCGGGGCGAGCCCAAGGGGGCCATCCAGACCGCCGGCGGCGACTGGGGTGGGCACAAGGGGTTCGCCCTGAGCCTGATGGTCGAGGCGCTGGCCTCGGGCTTGTCGGGGATGGGCCGGTCGGCGGAGAAGCCGCCTGCCGGAAACACGGTTTATCTGCAACTGATCGATCCGAACGGGTTCGGCGGGGCGGATGCCTTCGCCCGCGAAACCGGGGTCCTCGGCGATCTGTGCCGGGCGGCGACGCCGCGCGACCCGGCCAAACCGGTGCGTGTGCCGGGCGACCGGGCGGCGGCTCTGTTCGCTGAACAGAGCGAAAAGGGCGTTGCCCTGCATCCGGAGATCATGGGGCTCGTGGCGCCTTGTCTCGAGAAATATCAGATCCAAGTGCCCAAACCTCTGGGCTGATCCCAAGGACGGCCCCGTTCGCTGACGTCAAGAGCCGCCTGCGCTGGCCGCGCGGTCGGCATCGACAGGCGTCTCTCCGGCATCGCGGCTGTCCCGAATCCACTGGCGCGCACTTTCAAGCGTGCTGAAGATTCCCAAGGTCGTATGCGGAGGCAGGGGATTGCGGGCCGCGTAGTCCTTGAAGATTTCCCGCATCTTTTGCGACTTCGCGACCAGGGCCACACGCGTCAGATTCATCCGGTCGGCATAAAGCGCGCGGTCTTCGTCGGCGATCGCGTCGGAGGTCACGTCGGGAAAGGCCCAGACGCTGTCCGAATCCATCTCCGTATGATCGAAGATATGATAGCGGTGACGCACCCAATCGGGATGCTCCGCGACCTCGCGGTTGCATTCCATCAGCTCGAACGGCGCGACAAATCCATAAAGGCGGGCATGAAGCCCATCGCCTTCATCGATGATTTCGTATGGCACTGCCCAGTGTCTCCTCGCTCCCCACGATTGAACGACCGGACCGATCCTAAACCATTCGGACGAAAAACGCGTGTGATCCCTGACACGGCCGCCGCCTTCGGGAGCCGCCGTCCGCAGAGGCATGAAAATCCGCTGTGTTCCGCAGGGCGAAATCCCGAATTTACTTTGCACTGCACACATTTAGAGGCGTTGCTATTTCGAGAAGATGCGATAGGCTTCCTCCACTAATAAAAAACATAACCATCAACTAGGAGGCATTCATGAAAGGCAAGATTGCAGTTTCTGTACTCGCGTTCGGTGTTCTGGCCGGTGCGCAGGCGGCCAACGCGGATCAGTTCGTCCGCATGGTGTCGGGTCCGTCCGGTGGGTCGTGGTATCCGCTGGGCGCCAAGATTTCCCAGGTCTTCAGTGACGAAATCGGAGGCATCACCACGTCCAACACGTCGGGCGGCGGTATCTCCAACATTCTGTCGGTCAACGACGGTGACGCCGAAATCGGCTGGTCCTATGCTCATACGGCGTTCAACGGCTTCTCCGGTAAGGGCAAGTTCAAGAAGGCCCAGCCGAACGTCCGGCACTTCGCCACGCTCTACCCGGCCATGTTCCAGGTCGCCGTGCGGGCCGATTCCCCGATCAAGTCCTTCGAAGACATGAAGGGTGCGAACATCAGCCCCGGTAAAGCCAAATGGACGGGCACGGCCTTCGCCGAATCCATCCTCAAGGCTTATGGCTTCGGCTTCGACGACATCAAGAAGAACGGTGGCACTGTGCACCACGTCAGCTACACGGAATCCGTGGCGCTGATGAAGGACAAGCACATCGACGTCTACATGGCGGCGACCTCCATGCCCCAGGCGTCCTTCCTGGAACTGGAGCACAGCCCCGGTATCCGCTTCATCGGTCTGCCGGATGACAAGCTGGACAAGATCCTGAAGGACAACCCGGGCTACATTCCGGGCATGATGCCGGCCGGTGTCTACAAAAGCATCGAGAAAGACACCAAGACGCTGGGCATCGTGACCAACATGGTGGTCAGCAAGGACTTGCCGGACGACCTCGTCTACAAGATGTGCAAGAGCTTCTGGAAGAACCACGCGGTCTTCGCCGAGGTCAAATCGATCTGGAAGAGCGTGAAACTCGAGAACGCGTTGGACGGCGCGGCCATCCCGGTTCATCCGGGCGCGGCCAAGTGCTACGCCGAACTCGGCGTCAAGAAGTAGGCGGCGACAATCGCCATTGGTGACGGGAATGCCGGGGTTTCCGGCATTCCCGCGCCGATCCTGCGCGTCCGCCGACCATCCGCGGGCTTCCTCGAATTCCTGTTAAGCCGGACCGAGCGATGACCGATTCCCAACCCCAGCTTAAGTACGAAGAACACCACGAACTCGGCTACCTTGAACGTCTGCTGCTGACCCGCGGGTTCGGCCTTGCCCAATGGGTGATGCTGGCTTGCGCCGTGATCGGCGTTTCTCTGGCCCTGTTCCATCTCTACGTGGCGGCCTTCGGCACGCCCGAGGGGCGGTCGTTCCGCTCCATTCACCTGACCGGGATGCTGATCCTGGCGTTCTGCGCCAAGCCACTGTTCCGCGCCCATATGTGGGACCCGATCGTCCAGCCGGGCGAAGGCGGCAACGGCAGGCGGATGTTGGGCTTCGCCGTCGATATGGCGATTGTCGGCTTCGTGCTGTTCGCCCAGGTTTGGACGATCTACGACATCGAGGCCTTTCATCTGCGGTTCGGTGAAAAGGAACTGCCGGACCTGATCATCGGCGGCATCATGGTGCTGCTGGTGTTGGAAGCGACGCGCCGTGCCGTCGGTTGGGCGATGGTCATCATCACCGGCTTCTTCATTTTCCACGCGCTCTACGCCAACTATTTCTTCGGGTTCTTCTACGGCCCGCCGGTGCGCTTCGGGAAATTCATCGACGAATTGTTCATGTCGTCGAACGGCATGTTCGGCATTCCGATCCATGTCTGTTCGACCTATATCGTTTTGTTCATCATCTTCGGCGCGCTGCTGATCCGCTCGGGTGCGGGCAAGTTCTTCATCGATCTCGCGGTCGCGTTGACCGGCCACCGGGTCGGTGGCCCGGCCAAGGCATCGGCGGTCGCCTCGGGCTTCATGGGAACGGTTTCCGGTTCCGCCGTCGCCAACGTGGTGACCACGGGCTCGTTCACCATCCCGTTGATGAAGAACCTGGGCTATCGCGCCAAATTCGCCGCCGCGGTCGAGGCCTGTGCCTCGTCGGGTGGGCAGATCACGCCTCCCATCATGGGGGCCGCCGCCTTCATCATGGCCGAATTCCTGGCGGTGCCTTACGTCGATATCATCATCGCGGCGTCCATTCCGGCCTTCCTTTATTTCGCGACCATCTACTTCATGGTTCATCTGGAGGCGGAAAAGCACAACATCGGCCGGATCGACCGGGACCTGCTGCCCAAGGCGGGACCGGTGCTGCGCCGAGGCTGGCATTTGCTGATCGCGCTGGCCGTGCTGATCTATTTCCTGGTCTCCGGTTACACGCCGATGAAATCGGCGTTCTGGGGGATCGCGGCCTTGTTCGTGCTCAGCTTCATCAACCGCGATACGCGGATGAGCCCGATGGACATCCTGGCCGCCCTGGAATCGGGCATCCGCGCGACCATGCCGGTGACCATTGCCTGCGCCTGTGCGGGCCTGATCATCGGGTCGGTCTTCGTTTCCGGTCTGGGGCTCAAGTTCACCCAGTCGGTGATCGAGATTTCCGGCGGCAATCTGTTCGTGCTGCTGGCGCTGACCGGTGTGTCGGCGATCATTCTGGGCATGGGGATTACGACCACGGCGGTCTACATCACCGTCGCGGCGCTGATCGTGCCCGCGGTCATCAAGATCGGGGTGGAGCCCATCGCCGCTCATATGTTCGCCTTTTACTTCGGCGTCGTTTCGTCGATCACCCCACCGGTGGCGCTTGCGTCATTCGCCGGGGCGGCGATCGCCAAGACTCCACCTATGGCAACGGCGATCGAATCGACACGGGTCGGGATCGCCAAATACCTTGTGCCGTTGGTCTTCGTCTATAACCCGTCGCTGCTGTTCGTCGGGCCGATGTGGCTGACGGTCTATTCCGGCGTCATGACCATGCTGGGGCTTTGGGTGCTGTCGATCGCCATCGAAGGTTGGTATCGCGGGCGTTTGGACATGACCATGCGGGGCGCGACCTTCGTCGCCGCGATCCTGGTCCTCTGGCCGCCGACCGGCGAGATCTACGGCATTCCCGATTATGTCCTGGAAATCGCCGGTATCGGTCTCGCGGCCTTGTTGCTGGCCCCCCGGTTCCTGGCGGCGCGTAAATCGGGCAGCGGACAATTGGAGGGTACGAGCGATGCGTGAGGTTTTTCTCGGAAAGCCATGGCATTGGCTGATGGCCGCCGTGGCGGTCGCCTTGTTGGGGTTGATCGGCTACTCCAAGATGCACGTCATCCACTTCAACAATTTCGTCTGGGCGGTCTTGGCGATCGGCTTGGTGATGGTCGTCCTGGTCCTGAAGACCACGCGCCCGGACGAACAGATCACCCGCGATCCGCTACCCGATCCTGACGACCAGGAATCGTCCATGGAAGCGATGGATTGACGCCCGGTGCGGCGCGCCCGGCCCCGGGAGGGGCGGGGCGCGTCAACCGGCGTTCCGCGCCTTCTGCAATTCGGCGAAGATTTCGCGGAAATTTTCCGGCGCGTCGTCACCGTACTTTTCCTTGAATCCGAAATCGGCCAGCCATTTCAGCCGCTTCGCCCCGGCGTCGCACATGAAGGGCTCATATCCGATATCGCGCAGGGTATCGGCGACTTCCTCCAACTCATGCCCGCGCCGGGCCCCGTGGATCGCCGTGCGGCCCATCAGGAAATGGGCCAGGTCGTCGAAATTCTTGCCCGCGTAGCTGCGGTTCATTGAGGCGAAGACCTCGTCCGCCACACCGTAGGTTTCGGCGCCCAGCACGCATTCCTGCAGCAACGCCTCCAGTCCCTTGACCAGGACCGAGCGGAACATCTTGGTCGCCGCCGCGCGGCCGTATTCCGTGCCGAATTCGCGCATGTCGACGCCGTAGGGTTCGAGAGCCCCGATCACGTCGGCGGCGGCGGCCCCGACCAGCAGCATGGGCACACTTTGGTTCTTGCCCGGCACACCGTCCATCACCGCGACCTCGACGAAGCGCGCACCCGTCGGATTGACGACCTCGGCAATGGCCTGTTTGACCATGGGCGAGGTCGAATTCAGGTCCATGTAGACTTGCCCGGGCTGGAGCGTCTGCGCGGCTTCCTGGGCGACCTCCAGGGCCTCGGTCGCCGTCACGGTCGACAGGATGATATCGCAGCGGCCGACCAACTCGGCGATGCTGCCGGTCATCTCCACGCCGTCAACCGGCGGCCGGTCGCGAATGTCGCGTGCGGCGATGGGGGCAGGGAGCCCCGCCCCGAGCAATCCCTTGGCGATCAGCGGCCCGGCCTCGCCGAACCCGATGAACCCCAGGCGCGGCGAATTCCGGGCGGTCATCTTATTGCGCCGCTTGCGCCGGTGCGCCGACAAGGTCGCGCGCGTTGTCCACGCGGTCGATGCCCCAGATGGCGGCGAGCAGGCTTTCCGCCTCGGCGTCGCCCAGCACCGGCCCCGCCAGTTCGCGGTATTTTTCTTCCAACTCGGAGTCGGACAGCGGCGCGTCGGGATCGCCCTGGCGGGTCGTCGCATAGTGTTTGAGCACGCGGCCGTCGGTGGTTTCGATCTCGACCTTGGCCGACCGAAGGGCCGGGAAGTTGCCCTGGCATTCCGGATCGGTGACCAGGGTGATGCGCTTCATGAATTCGCGGTTTTCCTGATCGGCCAAGCGCTCGGGCGCGAAGGCGGCCATGCGGACGCTGCCCCACAACATGGCGGCGGAGCAGCAATAGACCAGCGAGAACTTGGCTTCGAAAGCCGTCTTCGGGTGGATGTTGCCGCAAAGCTCTTCGGCCTTCTGGTAGCTGCCGACGCGGATTTCCTTCACGTCGGCGGGCGTCAGGCCGTTCTCGCGGGAAAGCAGAAGGACGCCGTCGATGGCCGCATGGGTATGGCCGCAGGCGGCGTGGTTCTTGGTCGTCGTCTGCTTGATCAGGTAATCGCTGCCCAAGGTCTCGGCGGCCTTGGCCCAATCGGGCTGTTCCTTGGCCATGCCGTTCAGGCACATGGCGTTGCCGAAGCCGACCGGCCCGTCGAGGATATCGGGCGCACCGGTCACACCCTGTTCGGCGGCGAGCGCCACGGTCACGCCGCGCTCTGCCGCGTGGGAGCCGTGCAGCGGTTTGGACATGGCGTCGGCGCGGAACGCCTGTTGCAGGCCGGCGGCCATGGTCCCGGCGTTGGCCAGGGCGTGCATGGTCTGCTCGGCCGTGAGGCCCAGGATATTGGCGGCGGCGGCGGCGGCCCCGAAGGTGCCGATGGTGCCGGTGGTATGCCAGAATTCGTAATGGGCCGGATTGGCGGCCGCACCCAGGCGGTTGGAGACCTCGTAACCCGCGACGATGCCGGTCAGCAATTTATCGCCCGAGACGCCGCGTGCCTGGGCGATGGCCAGGGCCGCCGAGATCACCGGTACGCCTGGGTGGTAAAGGGCGTTGCGGTAGATGTCGTCGAATTCGACCGTGTGCGAGGCCGCGCCGTTGATGAAGGCGGCCGTGCGGGCATCGGTTTCCTGGCCGCCGGGATAGAGGCGGGCGCCGCCGCGACCGATGCAGTCGCTCATGGCCTTGGTCAGCAGGGTGGCCGGGGCCTCGACCGTGCCCGGGAGGAAGGCCGCGAACCAGTCCAGCAGGCAGCGTTTGGCCGCGTGGACCACATCGTCCGGCAGGTCTTCGGGTTTCAGATTCGCCGCGAATTCGGCAAAAGGCCAAAGCGTGGATGTTTCGTTCGACATGTCGATTTTCCTCCCGGTGCTTCTCAGCAAACCAAATTCATGCGGCGCGACGGTGCCGGTTCAGGCGGCTCCGTCGGCGTAGAAGGTCAGGGCCCCCAGCACCGCCGCATGGACCGGCGTGGGGATCGAATGTTTGCGGCCCAGGCGGACGACCTCGCCCGACAGCCAGGGCAGTTCCAGGCGGCGGCCGCCTTCCAGGTCATGCAGCATTGAGGCTTTCATGACCGGCGGCAGGTTATCCAGGAAGCCGATGGTCTTCTCTTCCATGTGTTCGGGGATATCGACGCCTTCGGCCCGGCCGACGGCGGCCGTTTCGTGGATCGCGGCTTCGAACAGAACGCGGGAATCCGGGTTTTCCCGGATCGGGCCGACCGGCTGGCGGCAAAGCGCCGTCAGGCCGCTGAGCGACGACAGGAAGATGAATTTCTCCCAGATCGCGCGTTCGATCTTGTCCGACAGTTTGAAATCGAAACCC
Organism: Rhodospirillaceae bacterium; assembly: GCA_002696205.1. Taxonomy (GTDB): domain Bacteria; phylum Pseudomonadota; class Alphaproteobacteria; order Rhodospirillales; family Casp-alpha2; genus UBA1479. The sequence goes on from NZRL01000114.1 coordinate 14,029, forward strand.
GCACCTTCGAAGGCCGCCGCCACGGCTTCCATGCGGGGGGAAACGGTGCCGTCCCGTTCGCCGAAGGTCAGGCGCGCCATGGTGCCGGTATGCTTGATGACCCCGGGGGCGCCGATCGCCGCCGCGATATGCGCGACGCCGCCGCCGACCTGGGCCGGGTTCAGAACGGTGGACAGGCGGTCCATGCTGCTGACGCCGTTCTGGAATGGCAGGACCAGGGTATCCGGGCCGATCATCGGCTTGCACATTTCGGCCGCCGTTTCCGTGTCCCAAAGTTTGACCGCGAACATCACCAGGTCGACCGGGCCGATGTCGGCCGGATTGTCGCTGGCGGAAACGTCGGTCAGGGTCAGATCGCCCTTGTCGCTTTCGATGCGCAGGCCGTCGGATTTGATGGCTTCAAGGTGGGCGCCCCGGGCGATGAAGTTGACGTCTTGTCCGGCAGCGGCCAGCCGGGCGCCGAAGTAGCCCCCGACGCCGCCCGTGGCCATGATGGCGATGCGCATAGTTTGGTATCCTCTTTTTTTGTTGTCGCGGCCCGCGCCGAAGCGGGCCTTGTGGTCCGGCCCGTGGGCCGGTTGCTTATTTGCCTTTGAACTGGGGCTTCCGCTTTTCCATGAAGGCGGTGCGGCCTTCCTTGTAGTCGGCGGAATCGAAGCAGTCCTTCACCACCTGGGCGCAAAGGTCCATGTCGCGGGACGCGTCGTCCTTCAGGCTTTCGGCGACGATCACCTTGACCGCCTTGATGGTCAGCGGCGCGTTCTCGGCGATGCGCCGGGTGTAATCGTCGATATAGGGGTTCAGCATGGGCCGCGGCAGGACGCGGTTGACCATGCCCATTTCCTTGGCTTCCTGGGCCGTGAAGGGCCGCGCCGTGTAGAAGATTTCCTTGGCGTAGGACGGGCCGACCAGATCGACGAAGGGCTTCAGGCCGTCGACGCGGTAGCCGAGGCCCAGTTTGGCCGCCGGAATGGCGAAGATGGCGCCTTCCTCGGCGATGCGCATGTCGCAGCAGGTTGCGATGCCGACGCCGCCGCCGACGCAGGGGCCTTCGATCTTGGCGATGGTCGGCTTGGGGAAGGTCCGCAGGCGGTGCGAGGCTTCTTCCGTGGCGGCGTTGTAGATTTTCACGCCTTCCTCGGTGGAGCGGTTCTTTTCGAACTGGGAGATATCGGCCCCGGCGCAGAACGCCTTGCCGCCCTGGCCCGAAACGACGACCACGCGGACGTTGTCGTCGGCGTCGAAATCGTCGAGAACGGCCGGCAGATCATGCCACATCTCGTAGGTCATGGCGTTGCGCTTGGCCTGGTTGTCGAAGCGGATGTAGCCGACTCCGTCTTTCTTTTCGATGACGAGCTGTTCCGTGACGCCGTCCATCGTAAATCCGTCCATGGTGGTTCCTCTTTAAAGCTTGCTGTTTTCTTGGGCCGCCTGATCTTGATCAAGGCCGCGGATTGTCCAGCTTGTTAATTTCCTGGCCGACAGGGTAAATTGACCGCCCTTTGTATACAATCACTAACCGCCGCTGACCACCGGGTAGAGCGCGGTTTCGTCACCGAAAACACGACTGGGAGGACGGGACGTGGGCGCAGCCATCGAACGATTGACGGGGATTCCCTTGCGCGACCAATGGCCGGCCTGGATGGTCGCCCTGGGCCACGGGGCGACACATTGGGTTCTGGCGGCCTATCTCGTCATGGCGCCGTTCTTCACGAAGGAACTGGGCATTTCCTATACGGAGGCCGGGCTTCTGTTCGCGACCTTCCATGTCTGCAGTTTCATCGCCAATTTCGGGTCCGGCGCGGCGGTCGATCTGGTCGGGCGGCGCGTGTTCCTGCAGGTCATCGCCCTGATCCTGGGGGCGGCGGCCTTGGCCGTCATCGTCTGGGCCGACGGGTTCTGGTTTATCGTTCCGGCGGTCGGCCTGATCGGCGCGACCAACAACCTGTGGCATCCGCCGGCAATTTCCTATCTGTCCAGCGCCTTCCCCAAGACCAAGGGATATGCGCTGTCGATCCATGCCCTGGGGGCCAGCGTCGGCGACGCCATCGCCCCCTTGGCCGCCGGGTTCATCATCGCCGCCATCGGCTGGCGCCTGACAGCGCCCGTGGCGGCCGTGCCCGTGCTGGTCGTCGCGGCGATCCTGCTGATGGCCTTGGGCCCGCGCGAGCGCAGCGAGAACGCCGCCGGAAACGGCAAGAAGATGTCCGGCAAGGACTATCTGGGCGGTATGAAGGTGTTGGTGTCCAATCGCCTGGTCACGGCGCTATGCGTGATCGCGGGTTTCCGCACCATGACCATGATGGGGCTGTTGATGTTCCTGCCGTTCTATCTGGCCGATGAAATGCATCTGGGCGCGACGGCCGTGGGGGCCACGCTGATGGCGATGCAGATCGGCGGTTTGATCGCGACGCCCATCGCGGGGATCTGGTCCGACCGCAAGGGCCGCCGCCCGGTCGTTCTGGCCGGGTTCACCGGCACCACCATCATCCTCGCGATGATCACCCTGATCGACAGCCAATGGGCGCTGGTCGCCGGGGTGTCGGTATTGGGCTTCTCGCTGTATGCCGCGCGGCCGGTCATGCATAGCTGGATGATGGACATCACGCCGGACCACATGAGCGGCAGCGCCATGAGCCTGCTGTTCGGCACGCAATCCTTGTTCAATATCCTGGTGCCGCCGGTCGGCGGGTTGATCGCCGATACCTGGGGTCTGACGGCTGTCTTCTACATGCTGGCGGGCACGATCCTGGTCGCCAACGCCCTGGTCTTCCTGGTGCCGGAAGAGGCCCGCAAGGACGATGGAGAGGCTGCGGCTTAAGGTCGGCCGATCCCGCCCGCCTAATCGGCGATGTAACTGTTGAACAGCACGTCGTAGACGCCGTTCTGGCGGATTTCCTTCATGCCGGCGTCGAAATCGTCACGCAGGCCCGCG
>NZRL01000115.1 GCA_002696205.1 Rhodospirillaceae bacterium
CCCGCGCGCCCAGGAACAATGGCGTTTCGCCGTCGCCCCCCGGCCCCGCCCCATAGGGACAGGCCGCGAGATAGGCGTCCAGCGCCTTCCGCACCACGGGCAGAACCGGCACGATGCGGTCCTTGTTGCCCTTGCCGTGGACGACCATGGCGTCGGCGCCGTTCCCGGCGCGGCCCGGCACCTGGCCCCGGTCGAGGCCCAATGCCTCGCCGATGCGCAGACCCGATCCGTAAAGCAGCATCAACAGCGCCTTGTCGCGCAGGCCGATCCATTCGTCGTCGGCCAGGTCCTCCGCCGCCAGGATCATTTCGAAGGCGTCCTCAATGCTGAGCGCCTTGGGCACCGACTTCGGCACACGCGGTGTTCGGAGCGCCGTGATCGCCGAGTTCCGGGCGATGCCCTGTTTTTCCAGAAACCGGAAGAACCCGCGCAGACAGGACAAGGCCCGCGCCACGGACGTACGCGACAGGCCGCGCCCGTTCAGGTCGGCCAGCCAGGCGCGGAAATCGATGGGCTTCAGGCCCTCGATTTCGGCCAGGCCCGGCGGCCCGCCGAGATGGCCCGCAAGAAAGCCCAGGAATCCCGCAAGATCGTGCTGGTATCCGGAAAGGGTATGAGGAGAAAACCGCCGTTCATGCGCCAACCAATCCCGCCAGCGCGCCACGGCGTCGGTCAGGCGGGGATCGGCGGACGCATCCAGGCCGGGTATCACATCGACGGTTCCTGCATGCGGTCGACGCAGTTTTCCAGAACCCGCGCCAGGAACACCACCAGTTCCGTGCCCTGGCCGGGCTGAAAGAACGAATCGCTGCGCGAGCCCAGTGCCATCAGCCCGACGGGCGTGCGCGGCCCGGGCCGCAGGCGCGCCACGGCGGCCGATTGGACCAGACCGGCGGCGGCGCCGAAGACCGACCCGTCGTCGGCGATATCCCGGTAAAGCTTGGCCGCCCCGCCCTCGCCCAGCAAGGCATCGACCAGCCCGGGAGCAAGGTCGGTGATTTCCGGCGAGACCAGCCAGCTCAGCGGATCGTCCGACGGCTCATAGCCGACGCAAACGATATCGACGTCGAGCAAGCGGGCAAGATCGTCGTTGACGACACGGATCAGGGAGTCGAAATCGCGGGCCCCCAGCAAGGCCAGCACGGCGGCATGAGTGCGCTGCTGCACCGACATGTTGGACCGGCTGGTCTCGATCACATCGCGCACGCAATCGCGCAATTCCTCGACGGCTTCCTTCTGCTGGTTCAACAATGCCTGTTGGAAATCCACCACCTGCGCGCCCTCATGCGGGGCGCCCGGGGCTTCTTCCTGGCCGAATCGGCCCGGCATGTTCATGAACGAGAGGACTTCCAGGTGGTCGCGGAAGAAGTCCGGGTTGGCCACCAGGTATTCGGCGACATCGTCCTCGGAAACGCTGGTTTCCGCCGTTTCCACGGCGTCGGCGGCGAGATCGTCGGTGCCTTGGGGCATGCGGTCGGTCCTTTCGTGCTAACGCGCGGTGAAAGCGCGCCCCTATGTTCCCTATTATAATGCCAAGCGGGGCCGGCCCATAGGATGGCCCCGCCCCGTATCCACCCCGGCGTATCCACCCCGGGGCAGCCCAACCAGGTTTATCGATGACCGACGCCCCCCGCCCGGCCGACCGGCCCGCCCCCCGAAGTACCGACGGCGAGAGCTTTGCCGCCGGGGCACGGGTCGCCGTGCGTCTGCCACTGCCGCTGACCGATGCCTATGATTACAAAGTACCGGAGGGCCTGACCCTGTCGGCGGGCGATTTCGTGCGCGTGCCCCTGGGTCCCCGGCGCATGGCGGGTGTGGTCTGGGGCAAAGGGTCCGGCGACGTGCCGGAGGCCAAAATGAAGGCCGTGGTGGCGCGCCTCGACGTGCCGCCGATGACCCACGAAGCCCGCGCCTTCGTCGATTGGGTCGCCGAGTACACGCTGAACCCGCCGGGCGCCGTGCTGCGCATGGCGGTCAGCGTGCCCGAGGCGCTGGAGCCGCCGAAGCCGCTGACGGCCTACCGCGCCGCCGACCCCCTGCCCGAAATCCGCATGACGCCCGCCCGCGAACGGGTCCTGGCCGAGGCCGCCGACGGCCCGCCCCGCCAGGCCGCCGAACTGGCCCGCGCCGCCGGGGTGACGCCGGGCGTGATCAAGGGCATGGCCGAGGGCGGCGCCCTGGTCCCGCATGCCATCGCCCCCTTCCCGCCGCCCGATCCGCCGGACCTGGCGAAAGGCGGCCCGGACCTGTCGCCGGAACAGACGGCGGCGGCGGATGCCCTGTCGGCGGCGGTCGCCGACGGGTTTTCCGTCCAGGTGCTGGAAGGCGTGCCCGGATCGGGCAAGACCGAGGTCTACCTTCAGGCCGTCGCCGATTGCCTGAAGGCCGGGCGGCAGGTTCTGGTTCTGCTGCCGGAAATCGCGCTATCGGCGCAATGGCTGGAACGCTTCCGCGCCCGGTTCGGGTCGGAGCCCGCCCTGTGGCATTCCGACCTGACCATGGCGCAGCGCCGCGAAACCTGGCGCCACATCGCCGAGGGCCGCGCCGGCGTGGTGGTCGGCGCGCGGTCGGCGCTGTTCCTGCCCTACCCCGATCTGGGCCTGATTATCGTCGATGAAGAACACGACGGGTCGTTCAAGCAGGAAGAGGGCGTCGTCTACAATGCCCGCGACATGGCCGTGGTGCGGGCGCAGTTGGGCAAAATCCCGATTTCCCTGGTCTCCGCCACGCCGTCGTTAGAGACCCAGGCCAATGTGGACCGGGGGCGATACAGCCATCTGCATCTGCCGGCGCGGCACGGCGGCGCCGATCTGCCCGATATCGAACTGGTGAACCTGACGAAGACCCCGCCGCAACGCGGCCAATGGATGTCGCCGCCCTTGCGCGAAGCCATCGACGGCACGCTCGAACGCGGGGAACAGGCCTTGCTGTTCCTCAACCGGCGGGGCTACGCGCCGCTGACCCTTTGCCGGGCCTGCGGCCACCGCCTGCAATGCCCGCAATGTACGGCCTGGCTGGTCGAACACCGCCTGCTGCAACGTCTGCAATGCCATCACTGCGGATATCAGATGGCGCCGCCGCCGAAATGCCCGGAATGCGGGGCCGAGGATTCGCTGGTGCCCTGTGGCCCCGGCGTCGAACGCCTGGCCGAGGAAGTCGCCGCCCTTTATCCGGAAGCCCGCGTCGCCATGGCGACGTCGGACAATCTTTATAACCAACGCACGGCCCGCGAATTCGTCCACCGCATCGAAAACCGCGAGGTCGACCTGATCGTCGGCACCCAGATCGTCGCCAAGGGCTATCACTTTCCCATGCTGACCCTGGTCGGCGTGATCGACGCGGACCTGGGCCTGTCCGGCGGCGACCTGCGGGCGGCGGAACGGACTTATCAGCTTCTATACCAGGTCGCCGGTCGGGCGGGCCGCGCCGAACACCCGGGCCGCGTGGTGATCCAGACCTATATGCCCGAACACCCGGTGATGGCCGCCATCGCGGCGGGCGACCGGGAAGCCTTCCTGGCGGCGGAGGCGAAAGGCCGGGAAGACGCCCATATGCCGCCCTACGGCCGATTGGTCGGATTGATCGTTTCCGGCACGGACGAAGCGGCGGTCGACGCCGGGGCCCGCGCCCTGGGCCGCGCGGCGCCGCAAGGGAACGGGATCCAGGTTCTCGGCCCGGCCCCCGCACCGCTCGCCATGATTCGCGGCCGCCACCGCCGCCGGTTGTTGCTGAAGGCCGGACGCGGCACACAGGTGCAACCGATCGTGCGCGACTGGATCCGGCGTGCGGCGATCCCCAAGAAGGTCCGCGTGCAGATCGACGTCGACCCCTATTCCTTCATGTAATCGAGACCAACCTTCGCACGACTAGCCACAAGTACACGGCAGAGCACATATGTTCAGTATTTGTTCTTGACATAATCGCATAAAATAGGATAATATTCTCTTTATCCATCATCAGTCAGGATCACAGCCGCCATGTTCACCCCGCTCTCCCCTTTTCAATTCAGCGTCTCCGACCTGGGGCGCTTGGGCGATTCAGTTGGCCCGGCCGAACGCAACCGCCCCGACGACGTCGCCAAAATCGAAACGGCCTTGGACCGCCTTGGCTATTTCACCGTGGACCGCAACCAAGGCCCATCCGGTGTTTATCACTCGGAATTGAAGGACAGCATGATCGAATACCAGGCCGCCCGAAAATTGGCGCGTGACGGCATCGCGAACCCCGATGGCCCGACCGTAGCAGCAATGTCGAATGACATTGCGAAGGCCCCCGCGAAACGGCGTCGCGAAGATCGCAAAAAGATCGAGGACCGGGGAAAAGCCAACCGTGCCAAAACCAACCAGCTATTCCAGGACATCGGCTCTGGGGTAATCGACTATTTTCAGGGATTGGCTGACAGCCTCAAAAGCGACGTGGAAAGAAGAGCAAAAGCATCACAAGGCGGCAGCCTTCTCGGCCGAGGAGGCGGCTCGCCACGCGGCCACTACAACCCGAAGACCGGCAGGTATGATGAAATTTATGAGTGAGGAGATTCTAGAAATCTTCTCTCCTATGTAGATTGGAAGCCAGACTTGAGCATCCGAAGGGTGGGCAAATGCGCCGCAGTAAACTGATACCTGTGCTAGCCGCCGCTTTTTTGGTTTCGGTATTGTGGGCAAACTGCCCGCATCCTCAGACAGAACACGCGCGCGGCCTGGATGCGAAAGAGATCGACTTCGTCTTGGAAGTCCTCCTGGGGCTGGAGAACAGCATCCATCGCTATCCGGTCACCCGATGGACCAAATCAGCATCCGTCACCGTCCATGCAGGGGGGCCGAGCTTCAGAAACGACGTCGAGGACGTAATTTCCGAAATCAACCAAACGTTGGCTGGCACCAACATGTCGCTGCACCTTATTCAAGGAGAGGCAGACATAATAATAGAAGGCCGCCCTCTCGGCATGCTCTGGAAAACGAAGGACATCTACAAGTGCGAAGCTTGGGGCGCGGATTTCGGTTTTGTCTGTCCGACGTTGGACAAATCGAGCGGGGCAATGCTGAAAGCCGTCATCGGCGTTGCTGAAAATTTGCCGGGGAAGCGGACGCGATCCGTCATTTTAGAGGAACTCGTTCAAGCGTTGGGTCCGCAAAACGACGTTCCTCACTATCCTGACAGCTTGTTTTTCGAATCAGACGAACATCCGCTCAACTGGGAGAAAACACTCTCCCCGCGCGATCAGCAATTGCTGAGGTTTCTCTACCTCCACCTCAAGCCTGGCGATAATGAAGCCAGAGTGAGAGAAATGATCGAAACACATTGGAAATCCGTACCCGCCTCGCCTAGCGGACCTACGTACGATTGAGTGGGGCCCAGGCATTCAATCAATGCCCCAGGCGGACGTCCCCACAAGGGCTGTTTAGCCCCCTCCGGAAACGCCCGAAACGGGCCCAATCCGGGGACTTTCACAGGATGTGAAAAACCCGGGCCGACTCTGGTTGCAAGGGCGAAACCACTGTGGTAGGACTGGCCGCGCTTTTCAGGCGGGGCCCGCCGGAATTGGCGGGATTTTGCGCCTTTCACGGCGTGTGAATCCGGCTGAAACCGGCGTTCAGGGTCCGTAAAAAAACTTAATCAAGGGGTTTCCCAGGTGTCATCGGATATCGCAGGCTCTTCCGGCCTTGCAGGTCGTTATGCGACCGCCCTTTACGAATTGGCCGAGGCCGACAAGCAGCTGGATACGGTTGCCCAGGATCTCAGCGCCATCAGCGACATGGTCGCCGACAGCGACGACCTTTCGCGTCTCATCCGTTCTCCCGTCATCGCCCGCGACGACCAAGTCGCCGCCATGGATGCGATTCTGACCGAAGCGGGAGTTTCCGAATTAACGAAACGCTTCATCGGCGTCGTCGCGCAGAACCGCCGGTTGTTCGCGCTGACCGCGATGATCAAGCAGTTTCAGGGCATTCTCGCCCGCCGCCGGGGTGAATTGACCGCCGAGGTCACGACCGCCCAGGCATTGACCGACGCGCAACGTCAAGCGATCGAAGACGGACTGAAAAAGGCCATGGGCACGAAAGTGGCCGTGGACGCCCGGGTGGACGAAGACCTCCTGGGCGGCCTGATGGTCAAGGTCGGTTCGCGTATGATCGATTCCACGATCAAAACCAAACTTCAGCAACTTCGCCTAAGCATGCGATAGAGGGGATCCCAACATGGAAATCCGCGCCGCGGAAATCTCCGCCATTCTTAAGAAACAGATCGCCGATTTCGGCTCCGAAGCCGAGGTCGCGGAAGTCGGCCAGGTGCTGTCCGTCGGTGACGGTATCGCCCGTGTCTATGGTCTGGACCAGGTCCAGGCCGGCGAAATGGTCGAATTCCCGGGCGGCATCAAGGGCATGGCGCTCAACCTGGAAACCGACAACGTCGGTGTCGTTATTTTCGGCGACGACCGGGATATTAAAGAAGGCGACACCGTCAAGCGGACGGGCGACATCGTCGACGTGCCGGTGGGCAAGGGCCTGCTGGGCCGCGTTGTCGACGGCCTGGGCAACCCGATCGACGGCAAGGGCGAAATCGACGCCACCGAACGCCGCCTGGTCGAAGTCAAGGCGCCGGGCATCATCCCGCGTAAATCCGTGCACGAGCCGGTGCAGACGGGCCTGAAGGCGATCGACAGCCTGATCCCGGTCGGCCGCGGCCAGCGCGAACTGATCATCGGCGACCGCCAGACCGGCAAGACCGCCGTGATCATCGACACCATCCTGAACCAGAAGTCGGTCAACGAGAACGCCAAGGACGAGTCGGAAAAGCTCTACTGCGTTTACGTCGCCATCGGCCAGAAGCGATCCACCGTGGCCCAGCTGGTTAAGACGCTCGAAGATTACGACGCCCTGAAATACTCCATCGTCGTCGCCGCCACCGCTTCCGAGCCGGCGCCGATGCAGTTCCTGGCCCCCTACACGGGTTGCGCCATGGGCGAATACTTCCGCGACAACGGCATGCACGGCGTCATCTTCTATGACGATTTGTCCAAGCAGGCCGTCGCGTATCGCCAGATGTCCCTGCTGCTTCGCCGCCCGCCGGGCCGTGAAGCCTATCCGGGTGACGTGTTCTACGTTCACTCCCGCCTGCTCGAGCGTGCGGCCAAGATGAACGACGACCTGGGCGCCGGTTCGCTGACCGCCCTGCCGGTCATCGAAACCCAGGCCGGTGACGTCTCCGCCTACATTCCGACCAACGTGATTTCCATCACCGACGGTCAGATCTTCCTGGAAACGGAACTCTTCTATAAGGGCATCCGCCCGGCCGTGAACGTCGGCCTGTCGGTTTCCCGCGTCGGTTCCGCCGCCCAGACCAAGGCGATGAAGCAGGTTTCCGGCTCCATCAAACTGGAACTGGCCCAGTATCGTGAAATGGCCGCCTTCGCCCAGTTCGCTTCGGATCTCGATCCGGCGACGCAGCGTCTGCTGGCCCGCGGTGCGCGCCTGACCGAGCTTCTCAAGCAGCCGCAGTATTCGCCGCTGACGGTGGCCGAACAGGTCGTCGTCATCTTCGCGGGGGTCAACGGTTACGCGGACGGCATCGCCGTCGGCGACATCACGACCTATGAAAGCCGCCTGCTGGATGCCGTGCGCGACAAGGGTGCCGACATCCTGGCGACGATCACCGAGGAAAAGGCGATCAGCGACGACACCAGCGAAAAGCTGAAGAAGTTCCTGGACGACTTCACCAAATCCTTCGCGGCCTAAGCGTCGGGACAGGTCATTCACCGACGGGCGCCCGGCATTTCGGGCGCCCATCCTGACGAAAAAACGAGGAAAGCGCTTTCATGCCTTCGCTCAAGGATCTGAAAATCCGGATCAACAGCGTCAAATCGACGCAGAAGATCACCTCGGCCATGAAGATGGTGGCCGCGGCGAAACTGCGCCGCGCGCAGGAAGGTGCCGAGGCCGCCCGCCCCTATGCCGAACGCATGGAAGGCATGGTGGCCAACGTCGGCGCCTCGGTCGCCAATATGGAAGGTGCGCCGAAGATGCTCGCGGGGACCGGTTCGGACGACACGCATCTGATCGTCGCCTGCACCGCCGACCGCGGTCTGTGCGGCGGTTTCAACGGCTCCATCGTGCGCGAAACCCGCAATACGGTGCGCCGGCTCAAGACCGACGGCAAGACCGTCAAGATCATCTGCGTCGGTAAGAAGGCGCGCGATCTTCTGAAACGCGATTTCGCGGGCGACATCGTCGAAACCTTCGAAGGGATCGGCAAACGCGGCGTTCTGTTCGAAGAAGCCGACGCGGTCGCCGACAAAATCACCGAAATGTTCGAAGCCGGCGAATTCGACGTCTGCACCGTGATCTTCAACCGCTTCCAGTCTGCGATGACCCAAATCATCACCAAGCAGCAGGTCATTCCCTTCCAGCCGCCCAAGGGCGAAACGGAAGAAGAGAAATCGGCCGAGGAAAACGGCGGCGTCTATCTGTACGAGCCGGAAGAAACGGAAATTCTCGACGTACTGCTGCCGCGTAATCTGGCGATCCAGATTTTCCAGGCACTTCTGGAAAGCGCGGCTTCGGAACACGGCGCGCGCATGACCGCCATGGACAGCGCCACGCGCAACGCCGGCGAAATGATCGACGGCCTGACACTGACCTACAACCGCACGCGTCAGGCTTTCATTACTAAGGAACTCATCGAAATCATCTCGGGCGCGGAAGCGCTCTAGAGACCGATTTGAACGGGAGCTAGGAAGAAAATGGCTACGAATTCTGTTGGTAAGGTGACCCAGGTCCTGGGCGCCGTTGTGGACGTTCAGTTCGCGGGAGACCTTCCCCCGATCATGAATGCTCTGCATGCGAAGATCGGCGACCGCGTGCTGGTCCTGGAAGTGGCACAGCACCTGGGTGAAAACACCGTGCGCACCATCGCCATGGACACCACCGACGGCCTGCAGCGCGGGGCCGAGGCGAATGATACCGGCGACAGCATCAAGGTCCCGGTCGGCCCGGAAACGCTCGGCCGCATCATGAACGTCATCGGCGAGCCGATCGACGAACGTGGCCCGGTCACCACCAAGATGCTTTCCCCGATCCACCGTTCGGCCCCGGAATTCGCCGAACAGTCGACGGAAACGGAAATTCTGACCACCGGTATTAAGGTCGTCGACCTGATCGCGCCCTACGCCAAGGGCGGTAAGATCGGCCTGTTCGGTGGCGCCGGCGTGGGCAAGACGGTTCTGATCATGGAACTGATCAACAACGTCGCCAAAGGCCACGGCGGTTATTCCGTGTTTGCCGGTGTCGGCGAACGTACCCGCGAAGGGAACGACCTCTACCACGAAATGATCGAATCGGGCGTTATCGACCTGGAAGGCGACAATTCCAAAGCCGCCCTGGTCTATGGCCAGATGAACGAACCCCCGGGGGCCCGTGCCCGTGTCGCCCTGACCGGCCTGACCCAGGCGGAATACTTCCGCGACGAAGAAGGCCAGGACGTGCTGCTGTTCGTCGATAACATCTTCCGCTTCACCCAGGCGGGCTCCGAGGTTTCGGCGCTGCTGGGCCGTATTCCCTCGGCCGTGGGTTACCAGCCGACCCTGTCCACGGACATGGGCATGCTGCAGGAACGCATCACCTCGACCAAGAAGGGCTCGATCACCTCGGTCCAGGCCATTTACGTCCCGGCCGATGACTTGACCGACCCCGCGCCCGCCACGTCCTTCGCGCACCTGGATGCGACGACCGTGCTGTCGCGTCAGATCGCCGAACTGGGCATTTATCCGGCGGTTGACCCGCTCGACTCCACCTCGCGCATGCTCGATCCGCGGATCATCGGCGACGAACACTATTCCGTCGCCACCAGCGTGCAGCAGACCCTGCAGACCTATAAGTCCCTGCAGGACATCATCGCGATCCTGGGCATGGACGAACTGTCGGAAGAAGACAAACTGACCGTCGCCCGCGCCCGTAAGATTCAGCGCTTCCTCAGCCAGCCGTTCCACGTCGCCGAAGTCTTCACCGGCACGCCGGGCGTCCTGGTTCCCCTGGAAGACACGATCAAGGGCTTCAAGGGCATCATCGCCGGCGAATACGACCATCTGCCGGAATCGGCCTTCTACATGGTCGGTACGATCGACGAAGCCCTGGAAAAAGCCAAGAAGATGGCCGCCGAAGCCGCCTAAGGCCGACGCGCGAACGAAGGACACCCGATAGATGGCAGATACGATCCAATTCGATCTGGTCTCGCCCGAGAGGCTCGTCGCCTCCGAGCCCGTGGAGATGGTCGTGGTGCCCGGTGGCGAAGGCGACCTGGGTGTATTGCCCGGCCACTCGC
>NZRL01000116.1 GCA_002696205.1 Rhodospirillaceae bacterium
CCCGCCCCCGCCGCCGAAAGCGGATCCTTGCACGGCGGCGATGGTCGGTTTACGCAGGCTGGCCAGGGTGAACATCAGGCCCGCCAATGCCTTGGCGTCCTCCAGGTTCTCCTCTTGGCCATATTCGGCCATGCGCTTCATCCAATTGACGTTGGCGCCGGCGGAGAAACTCTTTCCCTTGGCGGCGAGCACCACCGCCCGCACGACCGTATCCCGGCCCAAGCCTTGGAACTCGCGGGTCAGGCGGTTGATCAGGTCGTCATCGAAGGCGTTGTGAATCTCCGGCCGCTGAAGCGTAACCGTAGCGATCCCACCGGCGATCTCGGTGATGAAAGGCGCACTCGTATTCATTGGTCGTCTCCAAGGCCCGAACACGACACAGCGCGCCGTCGGACCGTCCTCCTAAAATGCAAGTTAGCGGTTTCGGATACCCGGAAACAACCTAGCCAAAGGGGTTAATCCTTGCGCTGAGCACGTTCGGCCACCGGATGACCGGCGTCCTTCCATGCCCGAAACCCACCTTCCAGATGGGCGACCGGCGTCAGGCCCATATCCTGCAACGCCTTGGTCGCCAGAGCCGATCGCCAGGCCGACTGGCAATAGAGCACGAATTTCTTGCCCGAGGCGAAGACATCCTTGTGATACGGGCTGTCGGGATCGACCCAGAATTCCAGCATCCCGCGGGGCGCATGAAACGCACCCGGCACCATGCCTTCGCGCTCCAGCTCACGGACGTCGCGGATATCGACGATCTGCACGTTCGGATCGCCCAACAGCGCCTCGGCCCTGTCCTGCGGGATCGTCTCGATCTCCGCGTTGGCCTCGGCCACCAATTGTTTCACGCCTTTCTTGAGCGTCATGCCGTCTTCCCTTTGCCGAGAAAGCGTTCGATCTGCCACATCCGGTCGGAGCCGAAAAACGGTTCGCCTTCGATCAGGAAATAGGGCGAGCCGAAGACGCCCAAATCCATGGCCTCGCCGGTCTTGTCCTTGACCCGCTGCTTGACATCGTCCCGCGTCACGGCGTCGGTCAGGGCGGCGCCGTCGATGCCCATTTCCTCTGCGATCAAGACCACGTCCTGAATGTCGGAGATATCGACGCCCTTGCCGAAATAGTGGTGGTAGACGGCCTTGGCGAAGGGCACGGCTTTGTCGGCGTCGTGGTCGAGCAGCCAGTAATAGGCCCGGGCCGCCGCCAACGTGCTGATCGGGAACGGCTCCGGCCAGGTGAAGGGCGCGCCCATCATCTCGGCCAGGCGCGGCACGTCCATGCGCATGTAGTCGCCCTTGAGCCCGATATCGGCGTTGGCCGAATTGCCGGTCTGCTTGAAGATCGCGCCCAGCATGATCGGATGCCAGTTCACGTGCCGGCCGTACCGCTCGCCGATGGCGTCGATCTTCTGCGCCGCCAGATAGCCGTAGGGCGAGGAGAAATCGAAATAGAATTCGATATCGCCCTTCTGTTCCGTTCCGTTCATGCCTTGGATCTCCGATCTACCAGGGGATTTCGCGGCCATCATAGGCGAAAAGCCGCCCGCTTTCCGCCATGCCCGCGCCGTCCAGCACCTTGCGGATGCCTTCGGCGCTGGTCTGTGCGTCGATGGCCGCACTCGGTCCGCCCATGTCCGTCTGCACCCAGCCGGGATGCAGCAGGATCACGGCGACGTTCTCCGGCCGGACTTCCTCGGCGAAGACGTGCATGGCCATATTCACCGCCGCCTTGGACGTGCGGTAGGCGTAAGAGGCCGAATTTGGCGAGGACTCCGCGATCGAGGCCAGAACAGAGGACACCGTCGCAATCATTCCGCCGCCGTCCCGCGACACATGGCCGAGAAAGGCCGACGCGACCATCAGCGGCGCCATGGTATTGACGCGAAAGGATTTCTCCCAATCGGCGATGTCGATGTTCCGGTGCCCGGTATTACGGTCGCCGTAAACCCCCGCGTTGTTGATCAGCAGGTCGATCTTGGTATCCGCCAAATCCTCGGCCAGGCGCTCCACCGCGTGAAAATCCGCGACGTCCAGGCCATAGACACGCACGTCGCCCTCGATCGTCGCGATGGGGCCCGGCGAAATGGTGTTGCGACAGGTCGCGATCACGGTCCAACCGTAATGGGCGTATTGCCGCGCCAGTTGCAGACCGATCCCCCGGTTGCTCCCGGTAATCATCACTGTCGGCATGGCGTTCCTCCTTTCGGTGGGTGGTACGGTTCTGTCAGGTCAGTCGTTCGACGGCCATGGCGGTGGCTTCACCGCCGCCGATGCACAACGACGCGACCCCTTTCTTCAAATCGTATTTCTCCAGCGCCGCCAGCAGCGTCACCAAAATGCGCGCCCCCGATGCTCCGATCGGATGGCCCAGCGCGCAGGCGCCGCCGTGTACGTTGACCTTGTCATGCGGCAGATCCAGATCGCGCATGGCGGCCATGGTGACGACGGCGAAGGCTTCGTTGATTTCGAACAGATCGACGTCCGCCAGGTCCCAGCCGACCCTTTTCGTCAATTTCTGCATGGCGCCGACGGGGGCAGTGGTAAACCAGGCCGGAGCCTGGGCATGCGTCGCGTGGCCGTGGATCACCGCCAGCGGGCTTAGTCCCCGCTTTTCGGCCTCGGACCGGCGCATCAGGACCAGCGCCGCCGCCCCGTCGGAAATTGACGAAGAATTGGCGGGCGTCACCGTGCCGTCCTTGGCGAAGGCGGGCTTAAGCGCACGGATTTTCTCGGGATCGGCTTTGAACGGCTGTTCGTCCCGTTCGACCGTCGCTTCGCCCTTGCGGGTCTTGAGGGTTACCGGCACGACCTCGGCATCGAACGAGCCGTCCTCGACCGCCGCCTTGGCGCGGTCCAGCGATGAAATGGCGAAATCATCCTGGGCGTCGCGGGTGAATTGGTAATGGGTCGCCGTCTCCTCGGCGAAGGTGCCCATCAGGCGCCCCTTGTCGTAGGCGTCTTCCAGGCCGTCGAGGAACATATGGTCCATCACGCTGCCGTGCCCCATGCGGTAACCGCCACGCGCCTTGTCCAGCAAGTACGGCGCGTTGGTCATGCTTTCCATGCCGCCCGCGACCATTACATCGCCCGCGCCCGCGAGAATCCCGTCATGGGCCAGCATCGCGGCCTTCATACCCGATCCGCACATCTTGTTCAGGGTCGTACAGGGCACGGCCTCAGGGAGGCCCGCGCCGAGCGCCGCCTGACGCGCCGGTGCCTGGCCCAGACCGGCGGGCAGGACGATGCCCATATAGGCTTCCGCCACATCGTCCGGCGCGACCCCGGCGCGGTCCAGCGCGGCCTTGATCGCCGTTGACCCGAGGTCGGGCGCGCGGGCCGCCGACAAATCGCCCTGGAACCCGCCCATGGGCGTCCGGGCACTTCCGACGATAACGACAGGATCTTCATTCATGTTCTTAGCTTTCGGCCATTAGAACTTGATTAAATGTGCATAATTATGAATCAGCATGGCGGTTCCGAGCCATTGCGCAACCAGCCAGCCCTGCACCAGGCGGCCCCAAATCTTGTTTTCGCAGTTGGGCGCGCAGCGATACAGGCTGACCGTCATCCAGATGAGATAGGGCAGCGCCATCGCCGCGCCAAGGACCATCCCGACGAGACTGCCGACATAGCCGCCGTGGGTGTCCTGCGGCGCGACGACCAGTCCGACCTGGAGGCCGATGAAGATCATCGCAAGGCATCCGGCGAGGATGCCGCCCGTCCCGAACACGCCATAGGCCCAGAACACGATCCAAAGCTTTTCCCGCCCGTGCCAGCAGCGCTTGACCAAGGGTTCCGGCGGCTCATCCCCCGGCATGCCGCCACCGCCGTGCAGATTGATGTAAACGGGAGTTTGATCGTTGATCATCGGGTCAGTCCGTTCATGGCGGAAATCGCATTGGCCAGCACCAGCAAGGCGACGATCCCACGCGCCGTGGTCGGCCAAACGCCGGGGGTTTCGTGATCGACCGCCCGCCAGACGCCGACGCACCACCAAATGAAGGCCGCCATCATCACCCATTCGCTGAGACGCAGCAGAACGTCGATGAGGAAGAGTTCGCCAACGTAATAGGGTGACTGCGGAAGCCGGAACAGGTTCACGACCAACCGCTCCAGGGCATAACCGAAGAACCAAATCGCCCCGCCGCCCCAGAACATGGTCCTGAGCGGAACCTTGCCCTTCCAGCCGTCGATACAGAACCGCGCCATTCTCTGATTAAGGGACATACGCCCACCGCCGTCGGTCATGGTTCAGGTCCCCACCTTCAACGGTTGGATCAGGCCACGCAGCGTCGCGATCAGGCTTAGCGGCACGATCTTGCCGGTCGCGGGATTATCCGGCGTCGGCTCGCCCGCGATGTTCATGTCGATCTTCACGATATCGGATTCCACGGTGATCCAATGGGTATTGCGGGTGATCGTCGGATCGGCCCAGACCTGATACCGCGTTTCGTCCACGCCCAGCCCGGCAAGGCCCAGGGCCACCGCCACGTTGACGTTGGCGGGAAAACGTCCGGCCGCCTCGCGAACGGTGCCGTCATACAGCTTCCGGGGCTCGGTCAGGCCCATCAGATCAATCCCCTGCTCGCGGACCCACAGCGCTTTCTGGAAACCGGCGGGCGGTTTGTGCGTCCGCATGACGACGGACTTGAGATTGCCCTCGGCGGCGGCGCGCACGGCATCCAGGCCGACCAGAGCGCCGGTCGGGACGATGATCGAGGCCCCCGTCTCGCGCGCCCGGTCCACCAAATCCATTTCGTGCAGCAACTGGCTGACCGTCAGAGTAACCAGGATTTTGCCTTGCTCGACCGCCGGCACACAGACCGCACGAAAAAATTCCGGCGGCGCGCATTCGACGATGACGTCGGCAACGTCGGCCAGATCGCCCAACTCCAGGACCTGCGGCGGGGTTTTCAGATGAGCCAGACGCGAAGCCGCACGCGCCTTGTCGTTGGCCGATACAGCGACCAGTTCAAGACCCGGCTCGTCGTCGCCGTCGAGCCATTCCGCGACCGGCAAGCCGACCGCGCCCAGGCCGCCCAGGGCGACCTTCAGATTTTTCTTTTTGTTTTCAGACAAAGGCGTATCCTCCGGCCTCTTCCTTCCCACAGGGGCTGGGGGAAATCAATCTTGCGCTTGCCCGCGGATCGACAGCCGATGGTTGATGGACTTAGCCGACGGCCTTTCGCCGGGCCTCACGGTCGGCCAACAGCCCCCGCGATTGATCTTCCAATTGGTCGAGCTCGGCCAGAGTCTCGATGATATCGTCCTGCTGACGACGCAATTGTTCGCGGCGCGCCTGCAGTTTGTCGATGAACATCTTCAGCTGCGACACCTCGGTCGGATCCAGATCGTAGAGATCGATCATCTCGCGAATCTCATCCAAAGAGAATCCCAGCCGCTTGCCCCGCATGATCAGGCGCAGGCGCACATGATCGCGCGAGGCATAGATACGCCGCTGGCCGTCTCTGGCCGGGCTCAGCAGGCCCTTATCCTCGTAAAACCGGATCGCGCGGGTGGTGATCCCGAATTCCCGCGCCAATTCGGCGATGCCGTACGTCGTTTGCGTTTGATCCAAAGCCATGACCGCAGTCTAGCTAACGTTTACGTTAACGTAAAGCGAGCCTGTCCGACTCACTTCGAGTGGCTGCCGATTATCTACTAGTAGGTTGTTTTTACAACAGGAACGCCGCCGCCAATCCCAAAAAGGCGAAGAACCCCACAACGTCCGTCACCGTCGTCAGGAAGACCGAGGAGGCAATCGCCGGGTCGACCCCTGCCCGGTCCAACAGCAGCGGAATCGACGCCCCGGCCAGACCGGCAACGATCATGTTGACGATCATCGCCATGCCGATGATCAGGCCGATCTGCGGTTCCTGGAACCAGCCCCAGGCGATGGCCCCGGTAATCACGGCGAACAGAACGCCGTTGATGGCGCCGACCAGCAATTCCTTGCCGATCACGCGGTAGGCATTGGTCGAGGTCAGCTCTCGGGTCGCCAGCGCGCGCACGGCGACGGTCAGGGTCTGCGTGCCCGCATTGCCGCCCATGGAGGCGACGATGGGCATCAGGATCGCCAAGGCCACGACCTGCTGCAGCGTCGTTTCGAACAGACCGATAACAAGCGACGCCAGGATCGCCGTGAACAGGTTGACCAGCAGCCAGCGGAACCGCGCCTTCGTCGTGTCGATGGCGGCGTCGTACAAATCGGCCTCGCCGACACCGGCCATGGCCAGCATGTCTTCCTCGTGTTCCTCGTGGATGACGTCGACCACGTCGTCGATGGTGATGGCACCAACCAGGCGTTGCGCCTCATCCACCACCGGGGCGGACACAAGGTCGCGCTGACGGAACAGGAAGGCGACGTCTTCCTGGTCCATGGTCACGGGGATCAATTTGAGCTCCGTCTGCATGATCTCCGAGACCTTGATCGGCCGTTTCGACCGCAACAGGTGGCTCAGATGAATGGCGCCGACGGGCTTGTGCGTCGGATCGACGACGAAGATGTCGTAGAACGACGTCGGCAGAATGTCCTCGTCCCCGTCGGCGGCGGCGCGCATGTAGTCGATGGTTTCGCCGACGGTCCAATTGGTCGGCACCGTGACGATTTCCCGCTGCATCAGGCGGCCGGCGGAATCGTCGGGGTAGCCGAGGCTTTGTTCGATCAGCCGCCGGTCGGGCGGCGCCATGGCCTCGAGCACCGCCTTCTGGTCGGGCTCTTCCATTTCCTCGACGATTTCGACCGCGTCATCGGAATCCAGTTCCGACACGGCGGCGGCGATCTGCGCAGGTTCCATGTCCTCGAACACGGTTTCGCGCACGGCCTCGTCCAGTTCGGCCCAGACTTCCGACGGCAGGCAGTCGCCCAGTTCGGTCAGAAACTGGGTCCGCTTGTCTTCGTTCAGGCGTTCGACGACGTCGGCCACGTCGGCGTAATGCAGGCCGTCGACCAATTCCTTGAGGGCTTCGGTGTCGCCTTCGCTAAGCGCCGTGATGACGGCGGCGTCGACTTCGTCGTGCTCGGCCTCGTCCTGACCTTCCGGCGGCGCGTCGAAACCGGCGTCGAGCGCCGTCTCGAGCGTATCGCCCTCAGGCGTATCGTCCGGGCGTTCGCTCACGACGGGGGCTCCGATCCAAAGGTTGCTGGCTGGCGCGGGGCGCGCTCACGCGGGCCGGCCGCATCCGCCCCGCGCGTCTTGGACAATAGCCGGAAAACATGACGATTTCGCCCGTAAAACGCAAAAAACCCGCTCCGAAGAGCGGGTTTTTTCAGCATTTTCCAAGGGTTGGTGCGGTCGAGAAGACTCGAACTTCCACGGGATCTCTCCCACAGCGACCTCAACGCTGCGCGTCTACCAGTTCCGCCACGACCGCATTTTTCCTTGCCGCAAGTGCGTCACTTGCGAAATACATGGCGGCAGATAGCAAATCGGCGCCCCCATATCAAGCGGAAGCGCCATCAGGAGACGCCTTTTCATGGCCGCGGATACCCAAGACCTCGAAACGCCCCCGTTCCCGGCCGATACGGCCGATACGCTGGAGTGGCGGATATCGGATGCACCCGTGCCGTATGAGGAAGCCGTCGCCGTCATGGAGGACCGCGCCGCCGCGATCCGCGCGGGCACGGCGCCGGAAATGGTCTGGCTGTTGGAGCACCCACCCCTTTACACGGCGGGCACAAGCGCAGACCCGTCGGAGCTGACCGATCCCGACCGGTTCCCGGTGCACAAGACCGGCCGCGGCGGGCGCTATACCTATCACGGGCCGGGCCAGCGCATCGGCTACGTCATGCTGGATTTGAAGAAACGCGGCGAGGACGTGCGGGCCTTCGTCTGCGATCTGGAAAACTGGATCATCCAAACCCTGGCGGAATTCAACATCACCGGCGAGCGGCGCGACGGGCGGGTCGGCATCTGGGTCGCGCGGGGCGCCCCCGGATCGAAGCTCTACCGCGAGGACAAGATCGCCGCCATCGGCGTACGCGTGCGCAAATGGGTGACGTTTCACGGCGTCTCGCTGAACATTGAACCGGACCTCGGGCATTTCGACGGCATCGTGCCCTGCGGCATCAACGAGCACGGCGTGACCTCGCTGGTCGATCTCGGCGTCACGGCATCGACCCCCGAGGTCGATGTCGTCCTGCGCCAGAAATTCGCCGAGGTCTTCGGCCGAGGATAACATCAACCGGGAGGAAACGACTTGAGCGAGACAACGGCGCAGCCCGACCGCGCGGCCATCGAACAGGCGGGCCTGGATGTCCTCGACCGCCACATGGCGGCGATCAACGCCCACGACGGCGCGGCCATGACGGCGTTGATGCACTACCCCCACCCGCGCCTGGCCGAAGGCAAGGTCACGGTCTACGACGGACCGGACCGCAACCCCATGGACCTGTTCAACCGCCTGGCGTCGGACGACGGCTGGCATTACAGCGAATGGAACGAACGGGAGTTGATCCAGTTCAACGCCGAAAAGGCCCATTGGCGGCTGGTCTACACCCGCTACCGCAAGGACGGCAGCGTCATCGGAGTCTACGATTCGCTCTACGTCCTGACCCTCAGGGACGGCAATTGGGGTATTCAGGCGCGGTCCAGCTTCGGCCCCTGAGCCTTTCCCACGCCCCGTCCCCCGGCCCTACTCGAATTCCATCTGCACGAAGACGCGCCCGGCGTTGCGGGTCGCCAACTGCTCGAACGTATCGAGGTGGGCATAGGCGGACTGGTCCACGTAGTAGGCGCCTTTCAGATCGCCCCCATTGTCCAGGTGTTCGCCAATCTTGCCGCGCAGGTAGACGAGGTAGTCGTGGGTATAGCGCCGTACCTGGGCCATGTTGGTCGGATGGCCGTGG
Organism: Rhodospirillaceae bacterium; assembly: GCA_002696205.1. Taxonomy (GTDB): domain Bacteria; phylum Pseudomonadota; class Alphaproteobacteria; order Rhodospirillales; family Casp-alpha2; genus UBA1479. The sequence goes on from NZRL01000116.1 coordinate 8,839, forward strand.
CCGGGAATGACGTAGGTCGCCTTGAGCGCTTCGAACGGGCCTTCCCAGGTTTCGACCCAGCCCTTGGTATCCGTCTCGTCGAAGACCGGCAGCATGCGTTCGTGAAACGCCATGTCGCCGGCGATGACCAGGGACTGTTCGGGCAGCCAGACCTGAATGTCGCCGGGGCTGTGGGCCGGGCCGAGGTGCAGGACCTCGATCTTGAACTCACCCATGGCGACCGGGCGTTTGTCGTCGAAGGTTTCCGTCGGGCCGACGATCTTCGTACCCTCGGCCCGTTCCTTCAGGATGCGGTTGGCGGAGGCCAGGATTTGCGCCCCCCGGTCCTTGAACTCGTGCGCCGCGTCGACATGGGCCAGGATCGGCACCCCCTGCTCCGCCCAGTAGGAATTGCCCAGCATGGCATGGCCCTGGCCGTTCTCGTTGATGACCAGCTTCACCGGCTGCTTGGTAAGCGCCTTGATCTCGTCATGCAGCGCCTTGGCCAGCAGATAGGCCCCGCCGCCGTTGACGACGATCACGCCGTCGCCGGTGACGATGAAGCTGAGATTGTTGTTATGCCCCCAGTTCTCGTACGTCGGCGGCGCCGTGGCACCGATCGCCGACCAGACGCCCGGGATCACTTCGACCGGTTTGGAATACAGCGCCGAGGCCGGGTATTGATCGGGGATATCCTCGCTGGCCGAAAGGCCGAACGGCAGTACCACGGCAAGAGCGGAGATCATCAAGATCGGTCGAAGGAAGCGAATCATTAGGGAAATTCCTGTCGTCGTTGCAGGGTGGGGATTGCCCAACTATGCGATAACAGTTACAAAAAGTCGAATATGAGATTTCGCGCGGATGCGTCAAAATACCCACCGCGCCCAATGGGAGGAGACCACATCATGAAACGCCACATCCTGAAGACCCGCCCCGTCCTCGCCCTCGCCGCCGCGATGCTGGCCGCTGGTTCGCTGGCCCCCGCCCCGGCCCAGGCCGAAGGCGAAATCATCAAGGTCCGCATCATGTCGTCGGACCTGGCCGCGACCATCGCCCAGGGTGCCGTGCATACCTGCCGCGAGAAAGGCTATCAGGCATCGGCCGTGGTCCTGGACCGCGCAGGCAACATGATCGCCGCCCAGCGCGATACCCTGGCCAGCCGCCACACCCTGGAAATCGCTGAACGCAAGGCGGGCCTCGTGGTGATGTCGGGCACCGATTCCGGTGACATGCGCAAGAACCGCGAAGACATCCGCCCCGAATTGAACCAGATGCAGGGCATCATCGTGATGGACGGCGGCGTGCAGATTCGCGTCGCCGGCTCGCTGGTCGGCGCGGTCGGCGTATCGGGCGCGCCCGGCGGCGATATCGACGCCGAATGCGCGCGGGGCGGCATCGACAAGGTCCGCGACATTCTGGATTTCGCTGACTGATCCCCCGGGCGTCACTCGCCCGGTAGATGCGAATGACGGCTGCAGCGCCCATGAATTCAAACTATTTGGTATACAATCTACCCATACTTCAGGAGTAGATTTTCTCCTAGTAGATTGAATTCATTCGATTGTTGTCTGCGCAGGAAATTTTGCGCCGACCAATTATGACCAACGTCCAGATTATTCCGCTTCTGCGAACAGTGTATCTCCGATTTCAATAGAGAGCGGACCGGGGGAGTCCGCCTGCCGACCATTCGAGGAGAGCCTGTACGATGTTCACGTCTTTTATGAACAACACCAAAATTCTGACCAAGATTTTCATCGGCTTTGCCGTGGTCGTCGCCCTGTTGCTGGTCATCAGTGCGACCGGCGGCGTTAACCTGAAAAAAGGCGATGACAACTTCTCCGACTACCGGGACGCATCCGCCCTGTCCAATCAGGCCGCGTTGGTGCAGTCGAACCTGTTGAAAGCGCAATTGGCGGTGACCGATTACCTGGCTCAATCCTCGGAAGAGGCCATGGCCGAGTTCTATGACCGGATTTCGGCGACCACCAAGAACATCGAAACCCTGAACAACGAAGTCACGGACCCCGACCGGCAAAAAGCGGTCGAGACATCGATGACGAACATCGCGGCCTATCGCGATGCCTTTGAAAAGGTCACCACCCTGCAGGCCAAGCGTAATTCCATCTTCGAAAACCGTCTGAACGTTCTCGGCCCGGAAATGGAAAGCAAGCTGACCGAGTTGATGAAGCGCGCCTACGACGACGCAGACGTATCGACGGCCTATCTCGCCGCGAAAACCCAACGCTCCCTGCTGTTGATGCGCCTCTATGCCAATCGCTTGGCC
>NZRL01000117.1 GCA_002696205.1 Rhodospirillaceae bacterium
CACCGGACGGCGACCATTTTGAAATCGCCGGCCGCCGCAAGGACGGATCGGTCATCTTCGTCGAAGCCATCCTGTCCGAAGTCGAAGAAGACGGCCGCCCCCTGATCATCGGCGCCCTTCGCGACGTTTCCGACCGCACGATGGCCACCCTGGCCTTGGCCCAGGCAAAAGAAGACGCGGAGAAAGCGAACCAGGCGAAATCCGAATTCATCTCGCATATGAGCCACGAGTTGCGCACGCCGCTAAATGCCGTGATCGGCCTCGCCGATCTTCTGCTGGAGGTCGAGGCAATGCGCAGCGATCCGGACCGGGTCGCCGAATACCTCAAGGATATCCGGTCGAGCGGCACCCATCTGCTGGCGCTGGTGAACGACATCCTGGACGTTTCCGTCGTCGAGTCCGGCAGGCGTTCGCTGCAGATCGAAACCTTCGACGCGTTCGAGGAAGCCGAGACGGCGCTTCATCCTCTGCGGTCGACCCTGGACGAGTCGCAGGCCAGCCTGACGGTAACCTGTTCCGGGCATCCCGTGACGATCCGCGCCGACCGGCAGTCATTCCGCCAGGTCATCCTCAACCTCGCCGGAAACGCCATTGAGCATGGCGGCGAAAACGTTCGCGTGGAAATCCGCCTGGAAGGAAATCCAAGCCATGAATTCGTTCGCGCGGCGATCATCGACAACGGCCCGGGCATGGATGCCGAATTGGTCCGCGCCATCGGACAACCCTTTCCGCAGGCACGGACCCCTTACCACGCCACCACGCACACCGAGAACGGCGCCGGTTTGGGGCTTTATATCGTCAACCGGTTGATCGCGCTGAACAGGGGCCGTTTCGATCTGGAAAGCACCCTCGGCCAGGGGACGACGGTCGTCACCTATTGGCCGCAGGCCGTTTATACGATTTCCGAAAATCGCGCCTGAGACCGTTTGCCGGTTACCCCGCTGGCCTCATGGCTGTTAAAGCCGCCGGGCAAGCCAGACCGTATGGTCGCCGCAATCGGCGTCTTTTTCCCGGTACTGCTCGACGGCGAAACCGGCGCGCCGCAACAGCAGATCGTATTCCCCCGGGTCCAGGCTGTAGTGAAACAGGGGATCGCCGAACATATCGCCGATGGCCTCGCCCTCTGCCGGACCGGCGGTGAACAACAGCCCCCCGCCCGGCCGAAGATGGCGGGCGAACACGCCGAACATGGCCCGTTGGTCCGGCCCCGTCAGATGAAAGAAACTATCCCAGGCGGCGATCGCATCGAACTGCCGGCCCAGGTCCAGGCCCCGCATGTCGGCGATCCGCCAGTCGTGCCCGGGAAACCGTTCGCGGCAGATCCCGATCATCGCCGGGGCCGTGTCGATCCCGGTAACGCGAAAGCCCTCGCCGATCAGATGACCGGCGATGGGCTCTCCCGCACCACAGCCGAGGTCCAGCACCGCCGCCCCCGGCGGCGCCCCCGCCATCAAGGCATCGAGATAGGGGCGTTCCGCCAAGGCACGTCCGCGCGCAGCATCGAAACGCTGCGCATGGCGTTCGTATAGGGGCCGGACGTCGCGCGCCGGCGCATCGGCTTCTTCAGTCCGCACGGCGGATCAGCAAACCTCGAACAGGCCCGCCGCGCCCATGCCGCCGCCGATGCACATGGTGACGACGACGTTCTTCGCCCCCCGGCGCTTGCCTTCGATCAGAGCATGGCCGGTCAGGCGGGCCCCCGTCATACCGAAGGGATGGCCGACGGAAATGCCGCCGCCGTCGACGTTCAGAAGCTCCTGGGGGATACCCAGCTTGTCGCGGCAGTAAAGCACCTGCGAGGCGAAGGCTTCATTCAGTTCCCAAAGATCGATGTCGTCGATCTTCAGCCCCTGGCGTTCCAACAGGCGCGGAATGGCAAACACGGGACCGATGCCCATTTCATCGGGCTCGCAACCCGCCGTGGCCAGACCCTTGAAGATGCCGAGCGGCTGAATGCCGCGCTTCTCGGCTTCTTTCTCGGACATGACGACGGAGGCCGAGGCCCCGTCGGACAGCTGCGACGCGTTCCCCGCGGTGACGAACTTGCCCGGGCCCATGACCGGCTCCAGCTTGGTGAGCGCTTCCAGGGTCGTCGTCGGCCGGTTGCCTTCGTCCTGTTCCAAGGTCACTTCCTTTTCCGAGACTTCGCCCGTTTCCTTGTCCTTGACCAGCATCTTGGTGGTCAGGGGCACGATCTCGTCGTCGAAACGGCCGGCCTGCTGCGCCGCCGCCGTGCGCATCTGGCTTTCCAGCGCGTATTCGTCCTGCGCCTCGCGGGAGATGTTGTAACGCTCGGCCACGATGTCCGCCGTGTCGATCATCGGGATCCACATCTCCGGCTTGTGTTCCATCAGCCAGTCTTCCTTGGCCTCGTTCTTCATGGCGTTGTCGCGCACCAGGCTGATGCTTTCCATGCCGCCGCCGACGGCCACCGGCACGCCGTCCATGACCACCCGGTTGGCGGCCACGGCGATGGCCTGCAGGCCCGAGGCGCAAAGCCGGTTGATGGTCGTGCCGCCGGTCGTCACCGGCAGGCCCGCGCGGATCACCGACATGCGGGCGATGTTTTTGCCGGTCGCCCCCTCGGGCATGCCGCAACCGAACACCACGTCCTCGACCTCGGCCGGATCGATCCCGGCGCGTTCGACCGCGTGCTTGATGACGTGACCACCCAGGGTCGCGCCATGGGTGTTGTTGAAAGCGCCCCGGCCGGCTTTGCCGATGGGGGTGCGGGCGGTGGAAACGATAACGGCGCGGTCCATGGTATGGGTCCTCTTATTGGGTCTTGAACGTGAACGTTTATATCAAATATCGGCGAAGGTGCCGCCGGTGCGGGCGAGTTTTTCCAGAAGCGGCGCCGGTTCCAACAACGGCGACGCGACCTTGGCCCAATGGGCCAGGCGCTCATACACATGCGCCGCACCGACCTGATCGGCATGGAACATGGGCCCGCCCTTGGCGACCGGAAAGCCATAGCCGTTGATCCAGATGGTGTCGATATCGGATGCGCGCTGAGCCATGCCTTCGTCGAGAATTTTGGCCCCTTCGTTGATCAGCGCGTAGAAGCAGCGTTCGTGGATTTCCTGATCCGTGATCTCGCGGCGTTCGATGCCCAGTTCGGCGGACACGGCCTCGATGATCTTCTGAACCTCGGGATCCGGGATCGGCTTGCGGGAACCTTCTTCGTACTTGTACCAGCCCATCATGTTCTTCTGGCCTTTGCGGCCGGCTTCGAACACGCGGTCGGCGGCGACGGGCCAGCGTTCACCCGGCTTTTTGTTTTTCACCTGGCGCTGGCGCACCAGATAGGAAACGTCCAGACCCGCCAGGTCGCCCACGGCCATCGGGCCCATGGCGAAACCGAAATCGGTGAAGACCTTGTCGACCTGCGCAGGCAGCGCGCCTTCCTCCAACAGGAAATAGGCCTGCCGGGTATAGCGGTGATACATGCGGTTGCCGACGAAGCCGTCGCAATTGCCGACCAGCACGGGAATTTTCTCGATCTTCTTGCCCAACGCCATGACCGTGGCGATCACGTCCTTGGCCGTTTCCTTGCCGCGCACGTTTTCCATCAGCTTCATGACGTTGGCCGGGCTGAAGAAATGAGTACCGATGACGTCTTCCGGCCGTTTGGTGGACGAGGCGATTTCATCGACGTCCAGGGTCGAAGTATTGGTCGCCAGGATCGCGCCCGGCTTCATCACCGCGTCGAGCTTGCCGAAGATGTCCTTCTTCAGGTCCATTTCCTCGAACACGGCCTCGACCACGATATCGGCCGAGCCGATATCGGCATACTCCGTGACGCCGGAAATCAAACCCATGCGGGTATCCATGGTGTCCTGGCTGAGCCGTCCCTTGGAGACCGTCGCCGCATAGTTCTTTTCGACCTTGGCCATCCCGGCCTTCAGCGCCTCGTCCGAGGTTTCCAGAACCGTCACCGGAATGCCCGCATTGGCGAAGCACATGGCGATGCCGCCGCCCATGGTGCCGCAACCGACGATGGCGGCGTTGTTGATCGGGCGCTTCTGCGTGTCTTTCGGCACGTCCTTGACCTTGGCGGCTTCGCGTTCGGCGAAGAACAGATGACGCTGCGCCTTGGACTGTTCGGAATCCCGGCATTTGACGAAGATGTCGCGCTCCGCCGCCATGCCTTCGTCGAACGGCTTGGTTGCCGCGATCTCGACGCAGTCGATACAGGCGAGCGGCGCGAGCAGGCCGCGCGAGCGGCGCTCCCAGGTCTTGCGCATTTCGGCGAAGACCTCCGGGTCGGCGTCGGCCACGGAAAGGTCGCGGACCTTGCGAAGTCCCGCACCGTCGGCGACCAGTTTTTTCGCATAGGCAACGGCGCCGTCGGTCAGGTCGCCCGAGATAATCTCATCGACGATGCCCAGATCATGGGCCGCATCGGCGGCGAACGGGTCGCCGGACAGGATGACCTTCAACGCCCGTTTGGCGCCGATGATGCGCGGCAAACGCTGCGTGCCGCCCGAGCCGGGAACGATGCCCAATTTGACCTCGGGCAAAGCCACCTGGGCCGTCGCGTCGGCGACCCGGTAATGACAGGATAGCGGGACTTCCAACCCGCCGCCGAAGGCCGTCGAATGCAGGGCTGCGACGACGATCTTGGGAAAGTCTTCGATCCGCGCACAGAGTTCACGCAACGTCGGCGCCGCCGGCGGCTGGCCGAATTCGCGGATGTCCGCCCCGCCGGAGAAACAGCGCCCGCCGCCCCGGATGACCACGGCATTGACGCCTTGGTCGCCTTCGGCCTGTTCCAACGCGCCCATGAGACCCGCCCGCACGGCGTGGCCCAGGGCGTTGACCGGCGGCGAGTCCATGGTGATGACGGCGATGCCGTCGCGGATGTCCATGCTGACGGGGGTTTCTGCGGTGCTCATGACGGGGGTTTCCTTTTGCTCTTGCGGGGCGGCTACTTGGCCGCGCCCGGTTTCAGGCTTGTCAGGTTGGTATAGGCGCTGATGTGTTCCAGCGACGAATGAACGTCGACGACGACCGGCCCGTCATGGGCCAGGGCCTCGGCGACGACTTTTTCGGTTTCCTCGGGCGTGCGGATGGTCAAGCCCTTGGCGCCGAAGCTTTCGGCCCAGGCGGCGAAGTCCGGGTTTTTCAAATCCGTCGCCTCGACCCGGCCGGGGAAGGTCTTTTCCTGATGCAGGCGGATGGTGCCGTAGCTGCGGTTGTTAGAGACGAAGACGCGCACCTTGGCGCCGTACTGCACGGCGGTCGCCAATTCGTTGCCGGTCATCAGGGTGCCGCCGTCGCCGCACAACGTCACCACCTGGCGATCGGGATGGCGCAACGCCGCCGCCACGCCGGAGGGCACGCCCATCCCCATGGCGCCGGAGACCGCACCCAGCATCTGATGCGTCGGCTTGAACGAATAATAGCGGTGCAGCCAGGAACTGAAGTTCCCGGCGTCCATGGTGAAGACCGCGTCGTCGCCCAACTGTTCCGTAAAGGCGTGAATGACACGACCGAAGTCGACGCCGTCGGGCGCGGTCCAGGGCTTCCATTCCGACAATTTGCGGTGCGCGTCGCGAAGACGCTTCAGCCATTCGCCGCGGCCCTGGGGCACGGTATCCGGCTTGACGCCCGCGAGGCGCAGCAGGAAGTCTTCGGGATCGGCGCAGATCGCCTGCGCCGTTTCGAACACGTGGTCGAGATGCTCCGCGTCGGGATAGACATGGATCAACGGTTGTTTCGGCTGCGGCGCCAGCGGCAGCAGATAACCCTGCGTCACCACATCGCCCAGGCGCGTGCCAACGGCGACGATCAGATCGGCGTCTTCCAGCGTTTCGCGGATGGAGGCCGGCACGCCATATCCCAGATGGGCCGCGAAATGGTCATGGTCGTTGGGGAACAGATCCTGGTTCTTGAAACTGGTCGCCACGGGCAAGGACCAGACCTTGGAACAGGCCAGCAACGCTTCGCGGGCCGAGTCCGGGCGCAACAAGGTACCGGCGATGATCAACGGCTTCTTGGCGCGGCCAAGGGCGGCGGCCACGGCCTTGATCTGTTCGTCCGTCGCCTTGGGGGGATCGATGGCCAGCGGCTCGGCGGCGGCGCCCTCGATCTCGTCCATCAGCATGTCTTCGGGAAGGACGATGACCGACGGGCCGGGCGTGCCCTCGTTGGCCGCCTTGAAGGCCTCGGCCACGGCGGCGGGAAGGCGTTCCGGGTCATGAACTTCTTCGATGAATTTCGCCATGTCGCCGAAGGTGACGCTGTAGTCGACTTCTTGGAAGGCGCCCCGGCCCAGGTCGGCGCGCGGCACCTGGCCGATGAACAGCACGAAGGGCACGGCGTCCTGTTGCGAGGTATGAACGGCGATGGAGGCGTTACAGGCACCGGGCCCGCGGCTGACCATGGCGACGCCGGTGCCGCCCGTCAGCTTGGCGTCGGCGACGGCCATGAAACCGGCCCCGCCTTCGTGGCGGCAGGCGACGACCTGGACCTCGTTGCGGCCGTGCATGGCATCCAGCACGGAAAGATAGCTTTCGCCGGGCACGCAAAAGACCCGGTCCACGCCGTGGCCCACCATGGTGTCGACAAGGACGTCGGCTGCACGTTTCATTTTTTTGGCCTCCCTCAAGGCAAGGCGCGCGGACGCGCGCCGGATGGTCTGTCGCGGCGCCCGCCGGGCCGCAGATGATGGATGGCGGGCAAAATTCGGATCGGCGGGTGAGACGCCTCAGTCGCCGGTATCGGCGATTTCCGGCCAATCGTATTCGGCGAAGCGGTCCCGCAAGTCCTTCTTCGAAATCTTCCCCGTCGCGGTATGGGGGATTTCCTCGACGAAGACGATGTCGTCGGGCAGCCACCATTTGGCGACGTGATCCGCCAGGACGGCCCGCACGGCATCGGCGGTGATTTCCGCCCCCTCGCGCGGCACGATGACCAGCAGGGGGCGCTCCTCCCACTTCGGATGCTTGACCGCGATGGCGGCGGCCTCCATCACGTCGGGATGGGCGAGCGCATAGTTTTCCAGATCGATGGAACTGATCCATTCGCCGCCCGATTTGATCAGGTCCTTGGACCTGTCGGAAACGCGGATCAGCCCGTCGGACGAGACCGACGCCATGTCTCCGGTGCCGAACCAGCCGTCGGCGTCGAAGGCCGCGTCGGTCGCGGCGTCGTCCTCGAAATAGGCGGAAGCGACCCAGGGCCCCCGCACGTACAATTGGCCCACGGCTTCGCCGTCGTGCGGTAAGGGCGTGCCGTCCAGATCGACGATCTTCATCTCGAACCCGAACAGCGGCCGGCCCTGGGTCTGTTGAACCTTGTATCGTTCGGCGGCGGGCAGATCCTGATGCCGCTTGCGCAGACGCCCGGTGGTGCCGGCGGCGCTCAGCTCCGTCATGCCCCAGGCATGAACGACATGAACGTCGTATTCTTCCTCGAACGTCTTGATCATGGCGATCGACGGCGCCGAGCCGCCGATGTTGCAGATTTCAAGGGTATCCAGGCGTCCGCCCGTCTTCTTCAGGTGCTGCAGCACGTCGATCCAGATCGTCGGCACCCCGGCGGTAACGGTGACTTTCTCTTCTTCCAAAAGGCGGCAGATGTTGTCGCCGTGCATGTTGGGGCCGGGCAGCACCAGTTTGGTCCCGCTGATCGGCGCGGCGTAGGGCGCCATCCAACCGTGCACATGGAACATGCTGACCGCCGGCAGGAGAACCGTGCGCGATGAGATGCAAAGCGGATGATCGCTGGACGTGCCGGCGATGGCGTGCAGGACCATGCCCCGATGGGTATAGAGCACACCCTTGGGATTGCCCGTGGTGCCCGAGGTGTAGCAAAGCGCCACCGCCGTCTTCTCATCGAACTCGGGCCAGTCGAAGCTGTCGTCCTCGGCGGCCAGCAGATCTTCGAAACAGACGGCGTTCCGCAAGGTCGTTTCCGGCATCTTGCCGCTGTCGCAGAGGATAATGAACTTTTCGATGGTCGGGCATTTGTCCTGCATGCCCTCCATCATCTCGACCCAGGTGGTGTCGAGAAACATCACCCGGTCCTTGGCGTGATTGATGATGTATTCGATCTGATCGTGGAACAGGCGTGGATTGATCGTATGGATCACGGCGCCCGAGCCGCCGATCGCGTAATAGAGTTCCAGGTGGCGGTAGGTCGTCCAGGCCATGGTTCCGACCCGGTCGCCGGGCTGAATCCCCAGGCGCTTCAGGGCGTTCGCCAGGCGGCAGGTCCGCTTGTAGGCATCGGCATAGGTATAGCGGTGCATGTCGCCTTCGACGCGATGCGTCACGATCTCGACGTCGCCATGCCAAACCGCCGCATGCTTGACGATCATCGACGTCAAGAGCGGCATGTCCATTGTCAGTCCCTGCAAGGAGTCCTCCTGAGTGGGTATTCTGTTCTTTGATGCCCGGCCTTCCGGGCCGGTTCGGCAAGGACTATGGCGGCTGGATGCGCCCCAAATCAAGTTTCCATGAAAGCGCCGTTCGCATGGCGAAACGTGGCGCGGCAGGGCCTTGTATTCCCACGAGGTTGCGGCAACACTTCGGGCCCTTTCACCAGCCTTTCAACAAACACCACTTTCAAGGACCCGACTAATGGACCTCACCCCCTCCCCCCGCACCCAGGAATTGGCGGAAAAGCTGACGGCTTTCATGGACGCCGAGGTCTATCCCAACGAAGCCCTGTTCCAGGAACAATTGGATGCCGGAGACACCCGTTGGAAAGTCGTGCCGATCGTCGAGGAATTGAAGGAAAAGGCCAAGGCGGCGGGCCTGTGGAATCTGTTCCTGCCGGAAAGCGACCTGGGCGCCGGGCTGACCAATCTGGAATACGCGCCGCTCTGTGAAATCATGGGCCGCGTGCCCTGGGCGCCCGAGGTCTTCAACTGCAACGCGCCGGACACCGGCAACATGGAAACCCTGGTGCGCTACGGCGACGATGCGCAGAAGGAACAATGGCTTAAACCGCTGCTGGCGGGCGAAATCCGCTCGGCCTTTGCGATGACCGAGCCGGAGGTGGCGTCCTCCGACGCGACCAACATCCAATGCCGGATCGAACGCGACGGCGACGACTACGTCATCAACGGCCGCAAATGGTGGACATCGGGCATCGGCTCGCCCCATTGCAAGGTTCTGATCGTGATGGGCAAGAACGACCCGAACGCCGAAACCTACCGCCAGCAGTCGATGATCCTGGTGCCGGTGGACACGGCGGGCGTGACCGTGGAACGGATGCTCAACGTCATGGGTTTCGACGACGCGCCGCACGGCCATGGCGAGGTCACCTTCGACAATGTCCGCGTGCCCGCCGGCAACATGCTGCTGGGCGAAGGCCGCGGGTTCGAAATCGCCCAAGGCCGCCTGGGCCCGGGCCGCATCCACCATTGCATGCGGATCATCGGCATCGCCGAACGGACACTGGAAATGATGTGCCAACGGGCGACCGAGCGCGTGACCTGGGGCAAGGCCCTGGCCGACCGGGGCATCACGCAGGAACGCATCGCCCAAAGCCGCATCGAGATCGAGATGTGCCGTCTGCTGGTGCTCAAGGCCGCCTATATGATGGACACCGTCGGCAACAAGGCCGCCCGTCAGGAGATCGCGATGATCAAGGTCGCCGCCCCCAACATGGCGTTGGAGGTTCTCGACCGCGCCATGCAGCTGTTCGGCGGCGCCGGGATCAGCCAGGACACGCCGCTTTCCTATTTCTGGTCGCGGATGCGGGCCATGCGCTACGCCGACGGCCCCGACGAAGTCCACCGCCGTCAGATCGCCCGCATGGAACTGCGCCGGCAAGTGAACTGGCCGCCCCGGACTTAAGCTTTTACTGCCATCGAAAAATAAAAATTCGGCGTTTCTAAAAATTCATGTCCCCAGGAAGCGCCGGGCAAATATTTGAAAAAAATCCCTAGGCCCTTGTTCCAAATCGGCGATTTGACTCGATCTCGATTATTTCATTGCCGCCGCGCGGATCGCCACGCGGCGGCAAATCGTCGCGATCATTGACATTAGCGCCGATTCGGCCCCATATGAGCGCTACGTGTTACATTTGTTACGTCGATCCGAGATTACCGGTGCGCCGGATAGCTTCGTTAAACCCTGACAATGTGGACGTTATTCCGCGCGCGCCCGCCGTTTGATGCGGGGCGCGTTTTTGTTTACCCATTGAACGAGGAAAAACGACAATGGCTACTGGTACCGTTAAATGGTTCAACCCGACCAAGGGTTACGGCTTCATTCAGCCCGATGACGGCTCGAAGGATGCTTTCGTGCACATTTCCGCCGTCGAACGCGCCGGCATGCACACGCTGAACGAAGGTCAGAAGGTTTCCTACGATCTTCAGGCCGGTCAGAACGGCAAGTCCTCCGCCGAAAATCTGGCGATCGCCGAGTAACGCCTATCGGATCGCTCCCGGCGCCCGCCGGGAGCGGCCCAAATTTCGGAAAATTCCCCGATCGCTCCTGTCCGACCGGATAGTCGAGGACCGTATTGGTCCGTGAGCCCCTGGCCATTTGCGGCCCCTGATCGCCCGTTGTGGCCCCCTCTCAAGTCATTGCCCGATTTGCCAAGGCATAACCGGATGTGTTAGCCCTGGTGCAACGGCCAATGCCCGTTCTACGGCCCCGAGCGGTGTTCGACGTGGCTGCTTAGAACGATCAAGACATGCGCCAACGCTTGGCGCAGGACTCCCCTTCATCCCCCTAAGTCCATAAAAAGACAAAGGAATATCATGTTCAAAAAGCGAAACCTGCTGGTCAGGTCGGGCTTTTGCGCCCTTTTGCTCGCCTTGACGGCGGCGGAATCCCGATCCGCGACCGCCCAGCCGACGCCCGGGTTGCCTGGTGCCGCGGCAATCACCGCCGCCGCCCGCGCCGACAGCGCCGCCGACATGAACCTGGCGCTGGTTCAGGCCATCGCCGCCAATCCGCGCCGGGTCGACGACCTGGTCGCCTTCGCCACGGCCCAAGCCCCCAGCCATCGCGACAGCATGGTCTCCGCCGCATCGGCGGCGTTTCCGGCATTCGCGCCCCGCATCCGATCCGCCGCGATGGGAACGGGTGGATCGGGCGCCGGTCCCGCCCCCGCCCCTGTAACGGCAACGGCCTCCGCCCCGGGTCAGGTCGCGGCGGTCAACGCCGCCGCGCTTCCCACCGCAGCGGCAGCCGATAAAGGCAAATGGAGCGGAGAAATCGACGTCGGCGGCAGCCGCGCCACCGGCAATACGGAAAGCGAGCAGGTCAATGCGGCCCTCAGGGTCGGTTACCAAAGCGGCCCCTGGGACAGCACCGCCAACGTCAGCTACGACTTCGCCAAGGATAGCGGCGAAATCAATACCCAACGCCTGCGCGTCGGCGGCAACACGAAATATCGCTTCACCGACCGCTTCTTCGCTTATGGCCTGATCGATTACGACGACGACCGGTTCAGCGGCTTCAACTACGAATTGACCCAATCCGGCGGCCTGGGATACCGGCCGATCCACACGGACGATTGGGAGGTCGAGGTTTCCGCCGGCCCGGCCCTTCGGATCAGCGAGCGCAAGGATACCGGCGAACAGGATGTGGAACCCGGCGTTCGCGGCGATCTCCGGATCGCCTGGAACATCACCAAGGACTCGAGCCTGACCAACACCTCGTCGGTCACCTGGGGCCAGGAACGGATGATGATGGAAAACACCACGGCCCTGACCATGAAGGTGATCGGGCAGTTATCCGGGCGCCTGTCCTACAACATCCGCCACAACACCGACGTCCCCCAGGGGACGGAAGGCACGGACACCCTGACCAAGGCCTCGCTGGTCTACGCGTTTTGACGGATGCGGCGGCGGGCGGTGACCGATCAGTCCCGCCCGGCGTCCTTGATCAGGTCCCAGGCGATGGACGACAGGTTGCGGCAGACGTCCTTGCGCTGCAAGGCGGCGGCGCTGGTCGCGTTGCCGTCGAGCCCGCGTTTGTAAACGCCCTGGGCAATCGCGCCCAGACGGAACAACGCCAGCACCAGATAGAACGTCCAATCGCCCGTACCGGCCCGGCCCGTGCGCGCGGCATAGGCGGCCAGGTAATCCTTTTCCGCCGGGATGCCCGTGACCGCCGGGTTGTTCGAGCGAAGGTCGCCGCGCCGGGGGTCGGGCATGTGATAGGGCAGGCAGTTATAGGC
>NZRL01000118.1 GCA_002696205.1 Rhodospirillaceae bacterium
CTGCTTGTCCTTGTTCGGATTGGGCAGGAAGCCCGACTGGATCATGTGCTGTTCGATCACCCCGCCGATGGCCGCCAGCAGCGACGGCACGTAGCGGCCGTTCATCCATTGGCCGCCGCGCGGGTCGAACACGGCCTTCAATTCCTCGACCACGAAGGACACGTCGCCGCCGCGCCGGAACACGGCAGAAATCATCCGCGTCAGGCCGACGGTCCAGGCGTAATGTTCCGTGTTCTTCGAGTTGATGAAAATCTCGAAGGGGCGGATGCGGCCCTGATCGTCGATCACGTCGTTGATGGTGATGTAGATGGCATGGTCGCTTTCGGGCCAGCGGACCTTGTAGGTCTTGCCCTCAAGCTCGCCGGGCCGGTCGAGCGGGCGGAACATGCGCACGACGGCACCTGAGTCTCCTTCGTCCACCGGCAGGGCCGTCCGTGCGGCCGTTTCCAGCGGCAGTTCTGGCTCGTCCGCCTTGGCGTCCTTCTGGCTGTCCTTGACCTCCAGCACCGCGCCCGTAACGTCGTTGGGCCGGTAGGTGGTGCAGCCCTTGCAGCCCAGATCGTAGGCCTGCATGTAGATGTCCTTGAAATCCTCGAAATCGATGCTTTCGGGCACGTTGATGGTCTTGGAGATCGATGAGTCGATGTATTTCTGAACCGCCGCCTGCATGACCAGATGGTCGTTGGGGCTGAGGCTTTGCGCATCGACGAAGGCATCGGTCAGGGCCGCGTCCTCGCCGAACATCCGCCGGTACAGGCGGAAGGCGTAATCGGTGACTTCTTCCTCGCGGCGCTGACCGTCGGGCATCAGGACGTGGCGCGTGTACTTGAAGGAGAACACGGGCTCCAGGCCCGAGGAGACGTTGTCGGCGAACAGCGAGATCGTGCCCGTCGGCGCCACCGAGGTCAGCAGCGCGTTGCGGATGCCGTGTTCCGCGATGGCGTCCTTGACGTCCTGATCCAGCGTTTGGACATGCTCGCCCGCGAGATAGGCGTCCTTGTCGTAAAGCGGAAAGGCGCCCTTTTCCTTGGCCAGATCGACCGAGGCCAGATAGGCGGAGCGCTGGATCGCGCGCAGCCAGCCTTCGGTCAGGCGCACCGCCTTGGACCCGCCGTAACGCGCGCCGCACATGATCAGCGCATCAGCCAGACCGGTCACGCCCAGGCCGATGCGGCGCTTGGCCTGGGCCTCGTGGCGCTGGGCCTCCAGCGGGAAATTGGAGACGTCGACGACGTCGTCCATCATCCGCACCGCCCGGCGCACCAGCTTGTCCAATTCATCCGCATCGATCCCGGCCCCGTCCCGGAACGGATCGGTCACCAGCCGCGCCAGATTGACCGAGCCCAACAGGCAGGCGCCGTAGGGCGGCAGCGGCTGTTCGCCGCAGGGGTTGGTTGCGTTGATGGTCTCGCAATAATGCAGGTTGTTCCGCGCGTTGATGCGGTCGATGAAGATCACGCCCGGCTCCGCATAGGCGTAGGTGCCGCGCATGATCTTGTCCCAAAGCTCGCGCGCCGGCAGCGACCGGTGGACCGTGCCGCCGAAGGTCAGCTCCCAGGACGCATCTTCCTTGACCGCCTGCATGAAGGCATCCGTGACCAGGACCGAAAGATTGAACATGCGAAGACGGCCCGGCTCGCGCTTGGCCTCTATGAAGTCCTCGATATCCGGGTGGTCGCAGCGCATGGTCGCCATCATGGCACCCCGGCGCGACCCCGCCGACATGATCGTCCGGCACATGGAATCCCAGACGTCCATGAACGACAGCGGGCCCGAAGCATCCGCCCCGACCCGTTTGACCAGCGCACCCTTGGGCCGCAGCGTCGAGAAATCGTAGCCGATGCCGCCGCCCTGCTGCATGGTCAGCGCGGCCTCTTTCAAATTATCGAAGATTCCCGACATGTCGTCGGGGATCTCGCCCATGACGAAGCAGTTGAACAGAGTGACCATGCGGTCCGTGCCGGCGCCCGAAACGATGCGCCCGGCGGGCAGGAATTTGAAATTCGTCAACGCGTCCCGGAATTGCGGAGCCCAGGTTTCGGGATCGTCCTCGCACGCCGCCAAGGCCGTCGCCACCCGGTCCCAGGTGTCGTCGATGGTCTTGTCCACGGGCCGCCCGTCCGGCGACTTCAGCCGGTATTTCATGTCCCAGATCTGCTGGGAAATGGCGGCGATCGGAGTGGTCGTCGTGGTCGGCGGCTGTGACACAGGCCCGAATTCCTTCATGTTCTGCGTTCGGAGAAAGTTTCAATAAATGTAAGGTTTTACCCGCAGAATCGCAAGGTTGTTCTCTTTTTGTTTTTCAACAGGTTCCGGCCGGAAACCCCCAATTCAGCCCACAGGACAGGGCCGGGAAAACCGCCGATAAGGGCGGTTTTACCCGTTTTCCACAGGCGCGGCGAAATCGGGGTTGGGGGCGGGTAGGAAGGGATAGCGGGCGCGTTTTTCGGCCATCAGCTTCGCACTTTCGCCCTCGACCCGGTCCTGCAGCAAGGTCATGAATTCCCGCCGGTCCATGCCCGGGTTGATCGGCTCCATGAACTTGATGGTGATCTCGCCGGGATATTTGATCGGCGCCATGCGGCCCCAGAACAGCCCTGAGTCCAGCGCCACGGGCACCACCGGCACGTTGGTGTCGCGGTAGATGGCGGCGATGCCCGGGTGGTAATCGACGCGTTGATCGGGTGCGGTGCGGGTCCCTTCGGGGAAGATCACGACCTGGCTGCCGCGCCCGAGGGCGACCTTGACGCCTTCAACCAGATGCTTGAGCGCCTTGGCCCCGGCCTTGCGGTCGACGACGACGCAGCCGGCCTTGTAGAAGCCCCAGCCCCAGAACGGGATGCGGGTCAGTTCCTTCTTCACGACATAGACCGGATCCGGCAGCAGAACGTGGAAGACCATGGTGTCCCAGGCACTCTGATGCTTGGCCGCGATCACGCAGGGCCCCGGCGGCACGTTTTCCAGGCCCTCGACCCGCCATTTCAGCCCGACCGCCCAGCGCAGCAGAAACCGCACCCCGACGCCCCAGACCAGGACGATCGACTGCATCACCGGACGCGGAAAAACCAGCGACAGCGGCACGAAGATCGAGCACAGCGTGCTCCAGGGAAAGAACAACGCCCCGAACAGCATGGACCGCAGAGCCATCATGTGCCGGACCTCGCCCCCGGCACGAACAACCGGGATATCCAGTGCCGCCCGCGGGCGAACAGCCATTTGTTGTACTCGGAGACGATCAGGCTCGCCGTGCCCGGCCAGGCCCACCAGTATTTCTGCTTCACATGCTCGGGAAACACCGGATTGGGGATGACCGTCACCTCGGGCATGAAGAAATGGAATTCGGCGAGCGATCGCGGCATGTGGTAGGAGCCGGTGACCAGCCGCAGGGATTTGAACCCCCGCTTGTCCATCCAGGCCTTGGTCTCCGACGCGTTGCCGACCGTATTGATGGCGTTGCCGATGCCGATGCGCGGCTCCAGCCCCTCGGGCTCGCGTTTGGAAATCTGGATCAGGCGCTCCACGTCCACGCCATGATAAACACCGGAGACGAACAACTGCGCCCCCAGGTCGCGGGCGAGCAGGTCCAACCCTTCCTCCAGACGGCCGCTGCCGCCGGTCAGCACGACGATGGCATCGGTTTTCGTGGTCGTGTCGGCGACCTCGTCCGGCAGGGCGTCGGCGAACTGCACCAGACCGATGCCCCAGATCGCGAGAACCACCACCGCCATGACGAACAGGCGTCCGGCCCCGATGGGCGTGCTGCGGCGGCGGGGGCGGCTCATCAGGTCATCTTCTTCAGGTTGCGCATGACCGTCGACCGTGCGGTCGTCATGGCCAGCAAGGCGACGGCCACGGGCAGGGCCAGGAAACCGATGGCCTTGAGCAGACCGAATTCAGGGGCCGGCACCATGGCCGAGCCCGTCTGCGACGCCAGATAGCCGATCCCGACCAGGGTCGGCACCGCCATCAACAATCCCAGGAACCCGCCACGCAGGCCCAGGCCCAAGGCACGGGCCGCGAACTGGCGGGCGATATAGGCGTCCTGCGCCCCGATCAGGTGCAGGACCTCGATGGCGTCGCGGTGCACGGCCAGGCCCGTGCGCGTGGTGAACACCACCGTGCCGACGGTCGCCAACGCGATCAGCCCCAACACCGCCCAGGCCAAAATCTGGATCACCGTGACCAGACGGACCAATTGCGACAGCCAGACCCGGTGGTCGTCGACCGAGACCCCCGGCACGAGGGCGGCCAGTTCCTGGCCCAGGCGCCCGATGTCCAAATCGGCGTCACGGTCGACGGTCACGTCGATCAACACCGGGATAGGCAGGTCCCCGGCCTGTCCCGCCTCGCCGATCCAGGGCTTCAGGAGGCCCAGCAGGTTTTCCTTACTGAGCGTCTCATACCGTTCCACCCCTTCCTGGCGGGCCAACACGGCAAGCACCTGACCCAGCCGCTGTTCGTCGTCCTTGGCGCCGGTGCCCGGCGGCACCTGCACGGTGACGGTCGCGTTCAGGCCCGTGTCCCAGCGTGCGACCGCATCACCCAGAACCAGCATCCCAGCCAAGGCCAAGGCCGCCAGAAAGACCATGAACGCGATCAGCCAGGGCAGAAAGCGGCCCAAGGTATCCTCGTTCATCGGCAGGTCGGATCGGCGGCGAAGGAACATCGGAGGATCAGGTCCAATCAGGGGTGGGGTCGGCCCACAGAAGGGCCGCGGTCGGTAACATGGATATCAATGGATACGCGTGAAGTTCGGGCCGCCGGTTCGCCCACCGGCGCCGACGCCGGGTTCGTCCAGCCCCAGGTCGGAAATGATTTCGGCCTCGTCCGTATTCAGCCGCCCGTTTTCCAGGCGCATGACCGGATGGGCCAATTGACGGACGATGCCCAGGTTGTGGGTCGCGACGATCACCGTGGTGCCCAGCTTGTTCAATTCCTCGAACAGATGCATCAGACGCAGGCCCATCTTGTCGTCGACGTTGCCGGTCGGCTCGTCCGCCAACAGCAATTTGGGCCGGGTGATGACGGCGCGGGCGATGGCGATGCGCTGCTGCTGGCCGCCGGACAGGGTCGTCGGCCGCGAATTCAAATGATCCTTCAGGCCGACCCAGGACAGCAGTTCTTCGACATGGCGGCGAATATCGGCCTCCTTGGCGCCCGCGACCCGCATCGGCAGGGCCACGTTGTCGAAGGCCGACAGATGATCGAGCAACCGGAATTCCTGAAACACCACGCCGACCCGCCGCCGCATGCGCGGCAATTCGTGGCGCGAGGTCGAGGCGACGTTCTTGCCGAACAGCGATATCTGCCCCCGCGTCGGGCGCAGCGCCATATAGAGAAGTTTCAGAAGCGACGATTTACCGGCGCCGCTTTCGCCCAGCAGGAAGCGGAAAGACGCCGGTTCCAGGGCGAAGGTGATGTCCTGCAACACCTCGGGTCCCAGGCCGTAGCGCAGACCGACGTTTTCGAAGCGGACGATGCTCGCGGACTCGCTGTCTTTCACCTTGGCGGCATCCTGATCAGGCTCTCTGGAATCTTAGGGAAAAATTCACCCCTTGCGGGCTATCCCATTGATGGAACAATGCCATGGGGCTGGGCTTCCGTCCAGGGAGGGACGGGAAGTCCTTGGGTTTGCTCGGCTTGCTTTCCTATTGGCCGACGCATATAAAGTCGATGGGTGGAATCGGGGTAAGTATGCTTATTACCTGTCCAAATTGTCGCACGCGCTACAGCCTGCAACCGGCGCAGCTGGGTCAGGGCCGCAATGTGAGCTGCTCGCACTGCAGCCATGTCTGGTTTGCCGACCCGCGCGATGCGGAACCGGACCCGCCGCCGCAACCGGCGATGGCGCCGGCCCGGCCGACCCCAGCACCCTATCCGCCGCAACAACAAATGTATGCGCAGCCGGCCTACGGCGCGCCGCAGGGGTACGCCCCGCCGCCGCCCGCCGCCGCGCCGCCGCCGCCCGAACCGGCGGCCATGCCCGCCCCGCCCGCGCCCGAACCGGCGCCGGAACCGGACCCCATTCCCGAGCCGGATGATGATCCGGAACCGATCATTGAAGACGACGATGACGATATGGGCGTGCTGCCCAACGACATCGACGCCATGTTCGAGGACGACGACGAGGACATCGAGCCTTTCGAATCCCTGATCAGCAACGATGACGAAGAAGACGACCTGGATTCCATCGACTCCCCGGACCAGATGGAAGACCCGGATTACATCCCCGACGTGTTCTCCGCCGAAGAGCAGGAGCCGGACGACGACCTGCCGAAGAAAGGCATTATCGGAAAGATCATCGTGATCTTCTTCGTTGTGCTGTTCGGCGGCCTGATCGCGGGCGCCTTCTTCCTGAAGGACCACGTTATCCGGGCCGTGCCCGCGCTGGAAAAAGTCTACGACATGATCGGCTTCCACGAAGTCGGCGAAGGGTTGCAGATTCAGCGCGTCGAATTCGCCCAGGAAACGGACCAGGGCCTCGAGGTTCTGGTTGTGCGCGGACAGATCGAAAACGTGTCGGACAAGCTTCGCCCCGTGCCCATGTTGCGGGCGATCCTGTTCGATTCCGAAGGCGAGGAAATCCAGCACGCCGATGTGGCGCCGCTCAAGAGCGAGATGCGAAAGGGCGACAAGATGTCCTTCAAGATCAGCATCAAGGAACCCTCGCCGCTCCGTCGCCGGATCAAGGTCACCTTCATCGACCCCAAGGAAGAGGCCGGTAAGGCATCTCATTGACGCTCCGCCGGTCCACCGGACGGCAGACCTCTAAGATTTCCTGATGGATCAGAACTGCCGGAGCAGGCGGTCGATGTAATCGCGTTCCAACGGCGGGCGCTGACGTTGCCCCGACCGTTTGCGCAGTTCTTCCAGAATTTCCCGTGCCCGACGCATCTCCATGCGGGACGGCAGGTCCGTCTCGCCATCGACGGCCGAACCGAAGGATCCGCCCGCCCCCCGGCCGAACGGGTCCTGCCCGCGCTGCCGGTTCCCCGGCCCCTGGGGCCCCGGGCGCAGGCCCAGTTGCGGGCCGAACTTCTGGGCCATCTGCTGCGACATCTGGTTCTGTGATTTCTGCAGATGCTCCAGGGCTTCGGTCTGATTGGGCACGGCCTCGTCCGGGCGGCCCTGGCCGAGCGCGCGCGACGCCTCGCGCATGGCGCGTTCGGCCTTGCCCATGGCGTCCGGAATGTTGCCCAGCATTTCGTCCATCTGCAGCATCAATTCACCCAAACCCCGGCGCAGGGCTTCCTGTTGGGCGCGGCCCATGGCGTTGTGATCGCCGCCTTGACCGGGACGGGGGGCGGCGCCCGGGCGGGCCTGACGCGGCTCGCCGCCCTGGCCCTGGTTGGGCTGGCCGCCCTGCCGCTGTCCGTCGCCGGGGCGCATCTCGCCCTGCTGCCCCTGCTGCCCCTGTTGGCCGAACGGCATCGCGCCCTCGGGCGACGGGCGGCTACGCCGGCCCGACCGTTCTTCCTGGGCGCGTTTGAAGGTGTCGTCCAACAAACCGCGCTGGCGTTCCGCCAGTTCCTTGAGGCCGTCCATCAGGCGCTTCGCCTCGCCCATCTGTTGCTGCTGCTGCGGCGCCATGGCCATGCCGCGGCGGATCTGATCCAACGCCTTCTGCAGGTCCGACAGCATCTTGCGCGCCGCGTCCATGGCGCCGTTGCGCGCCAGTTCACGGGCCTTGTCCAACATGTCCTGAAGATCGCGGCCTTCCATCGACTGCATGTTGGGATCGAAAGCGGGCAGTTCCTTCAGGTCCTGGCGGGCCAGTTGTTCGGTCAAGGCCTTGAGATAATCGTCGAGTGCTTGGCGTAACTGCTCCATCAGGCGCTGAACCTCTTCCGAGTCAGCACCCTGGCGCATCGCCTCCATGACCTTGTTCTGCAGGTCCATGAGTTCCCGTTCGGCGACGGCGAAATCGCCGTCCTCGATCCGCAGTGCCGTATCCCACAGCAGTTTCTGAACGCTGGCGATTTCCTCGCCGCTGCCGCCGCTGTGCAGCAACCGCGCGCCCGCCACGTTGATCGCCAGGAAGACCACGGTGTCGTTATAGAAATGATCGGGCTTGTGGATCAGTTCGTTCAAGACGTCGACGACCTCGTCGATCACCTTGGGCGTCGCGTCGGACAGCAGGCGCCGCTGTTCGACCAACGCGCGCGCGACCGGATGATTGAAGGTCCGCTGCGGCAACAGGAATTTCAGGTCGTCGCTGGTCCCGACCTGACCGCGCCCGTCCGTCGCCTCGATCCGGCCGACGACCTCGATCCCGGCCCAGGGATGGGCGCTCAGGTCGTGGACGCCGACACCCTGGGTCAGCACCGTGCCCGGCTCGGCCAGCGGCAGGGCCAGACGCACGACCTCTTCGCCGCCCGGCACGGGACGCCCCTTCGGATGGCGCAGGGTTAGTGCTACGGAGGCCAGACCGTAATCGTCCTTGGCCTCGAAATCGGTTTTCAGCGAGGCCCGCCCGGCGCGCCCCGGCTTCGATATGAACTCGGCCGTCGGCGGCGCATCGGTCACCACGTCGATCGGCCAAGACGCCAGATTGCGGCCGCCGACCGTGACCGCCAATTCCTGGCTGCCCGGCGCGTCGAGCAGCGTCTCCAGGCGGAAGCTGCCGGCCTCGCGGCCCGTGCCGATGGCCGTGAACGGCGTTTCGACACCGCCCAGGACCATGTCCGGCGCATGCCCCAAACCGCCGACCTGGGCCAACAGGGCGCTGCCCTGCGGCACGGCGATAACCTGGGGCTGGGCCGGGCCGATCTCTCCGGCGGCATCGAGCCCGCCGGCCGCCTTGGCCGGAACACCCGGCGCGGGAGCCGCCCCCTCGCCGCCGATTTCCAAAAACACGGGGGCCTGGCGGGTATAGGACGGCGGCGTGATCCAAACGGAAATGCGCACCTGATCGCCGCCCGCGGCACCCAACGGCGTCACCGCGCGAAGCATCCGGTCGCCCAGATCGCCCCAGCCGGCGGCAATGCCAAGCACCAGCACGACCAGCAGGGGTGCCCGCCAGGCCCGGGGGTCGTGACGGGCGACGTCGGGCGCGGGTGCGCCCAGGCGCAGCCCGGCGATCCGTTCGGCCATGCGCGCGCGGTGGCGCTGCCACAACCGACGGGCAAGCCGGTCTTCCGCCCCCACCATCAGGCTGTCGTCCAGGGCGGCCAAGGGCCGGTGGTCGAAGCCGCTGTCGTCTTCCAGGCGATGGCGGGCGGCGGCGCGGCTGACCGTGGGGCGTTTTTCCCAGGCCCGGCGCAAGGTCAACGCGAAGACACCGGCGAAGGCCAGCAGCACGAGACCATGCAACCAATGGGGCAGATGCGGCAGGAGGTCGAGGAAGGC
>NZRL01000119.1 GCA_002696205.1 Rhodospirillaceae bacterium
AGCCGTCGATCCGGGCCTCCAGGGCGGCGCTGTCCTCATCCGCCGTCGCCACCGCGTATTTCTGAACGAGCGCTTCGCAATCGGCGGGCACCCAGCCCCGGTGTTTCAGTTTCGCCACGGCGCCCCGTCCCCGCCTACTCGGCCATTTCCGGGATCGGCGAAACCAGCGGCTCGCCCGCGAACAAGGCGTTGAGATTGCGCCGCATCAGCTCGGCGCTGAGAGCATGAATACCGTCCAGCATGCCGCCCACATGCGGCGTCAGGACAATGTTCTTCAGGGCGATCAGGTCGGCCGGAATATTGGGCTCGTCCTCGTAAACGTCGATGCCCGCCCCCATGATGTCGCCGTTCTTCAACGCGGCGACCAGGGCCGCCGTATCGATCACCGTGCCGCGCCCGATGTTGACCAGGAATCCTTCCGGGCCCAACGCCTTCAGGACCGGGGCGTCGATCAGGTGATGGGTCTCCGCGCCGCCGGGCGCGGCGACGATCAGAAAATCAACGGCCGCCGCCATTTCCAGCACGCTTGGCGCATAGGTCCAGGGCAGGTCCGGCTTTTCGCTGCGCGCGGTATAGAACACCGGCATGTTGAAGGCCTCGGCCCGGCGGGCGATGCCCTTGCCGATGGCGCCCATGCCCAGGATGCCGATGGGCCGGCCGTTGGCCGTCGGGCGTGTGTCCGTCGGCGGCCGCCAAGCGCCCGATCGCGCCTGGGCGTCGTAGCGGGGAATATCCCGCAAGGCCGCCAGCAACAGGGCGATGGCGTGGTCGGCGACACCTTCCGCATTGGTGCCGGCGGAATGGGTGACGCGGATGCCGCGCGCCCGGCAGGCATCCAGATCGACCCGGTCGTAGCCGGTGCCGACGCAGCAGACCAATTCCAGCCCCGGCAGGGCGTCGAATTCGTCCGCATAGGCGCCGTAGGAGCCCGAGGTCACCAGGACCTTGGCCGTCCGGCGGATGTCGTCGGACGGTGTTCCGGCCTCCAGATCGAAATCGACCACGTCGAAATCGTCCTTCAACGCCTCGCGGTAAACGGGGGCCGGGTGCTTGAACAGGATGGTTTGTTTCATCTTCTTCCGTTGGTTCGTGTTGCGGGTCTGGCGTTCAGGTGGCCAAAACGTCCGGATTGATCACGTTGATCGGCGCTCCGTTCTCGAAGGCCACGATCTGATCGAAGATATCCGAAAAATGGATTTCCCATTCGTCGACCGTGACATAGCCGATATGCGGCGTACAGATCACATTGGGCATCTCGATCAACGGCTCCGATCCCTTCGTCACCGGCTCGTGGTCGTAGACGTCGACCGCCGCCATGCCGGGACGCCCACCTTTCAACGCCGCCGCCAAAGCACCCTCCTGGATCAGGCCGGACCGCGACGTATTGACCAGCAAAGCCGTCGGCTTCATCAGTTCCAGGTCGGCCTGACTGACGATGCCCTTTGTCGCATCCTTGAGCCGCATGTGCAGGCTCAGCACGTCGCAGTCACGAAAGAACGCTTCCTTGCTTTCGGCGACGTCGCAGCCTTCGGCCTTGGCCGCTTCGCGCGACGCTTCCCGTGCCCAGACGAGAATGCGCATGCCGAAGGCACGCCCGACGTCGGCGACGGCGCGGGAGATGCGCCCGTAACCGTACAGCCCCAATGTTTTATGACGCAGGGTCCGGCCCATGCCCATCTGCCAATTACCGGCCTGCAGCGAAGCCATTTGCTGCGGGATGTCGCGCATGGCGGCCAGGATCAGGGCCCAGGTCAATTCCGACGTGGCGTAGCTGGGCGTGCCTTCGTGCTGCGACGAGCAGACGACGACGCCTTGCTTCGTGCAGGTATCGGCGTCGATATGGGGCCAGACGCTGCGCTGGCTGATGATCTTGAGATTGGGCAGGCGTTCCAGCAGCGGCGTGCGGATCTTGGTCCGCTCACGGATCAGCACCAAGGCTTCCGTATCCTTCAGGCGTTCGGCCAGGCCGTCGGTGTCCTGCAGGTGATCGTTCCAGATGGTGACGTCGTGCCCCGCGATCTTTTGAAAGCTCGGCAGGGTTTTGATGACGTCGAAGTAATCGTCGAGGATGGTGATCTTCATTTTTGGATGCCTCCGCTCAAGGGTATGCCCCCCTTGTTGTTCGGTATTCGGCCGACAGGCAAGAGCCGGTCAGGCGGTTTCTTTCGCTTTGCCGTCGTCCGCCGCCACCATGCGCGCCGCGGCCCATTCGGCCTGCTGCTTGGCCTCGAGTTCGGCATGGTGTTCGGCGTGTTCCTTGGCCTCGGCCATGATCCAATCGCGAAACGCCTTGACCTTGGGCTTGTCGGCCGTGTCCTCGGGCGAGATCAGCCAATAGGCGTGGGCGACCGGGAAGGTTTCCGCGAAGGGCCGCACCAGACGCCCGCTTTCCAGATCCCGTTCGGCGACCGACGCCTTGACCAGCGCCACGCCCTGGCCGTTGACGGCGGCCTCCACCAGCATCCAGTGGGGCGAGATGTTCGGCCCGGGGATCGGGCCTTCCGTGCGCACGCCGTGGCCGCGCAGCCACATCGCCCAGGTCGGGAAGCTTTCGTCGATGTCCTGCTGCACGGGATGCAGCAAGGTATGGTTCAACAGGTCGTGGGGGCTGTGGATCGGGTTCTTGCCGGTCATCAGTTCGGGCGCGCAAACGGCGTAGACTTCTTCCTCGAACATCTTTTCGACGCGGCAGCCCGGATAATTGCCCGGCCCGTAGCGCACGGCGACGTCGGCTTCACCCAATTCGAAACGCACCTTCAACGAGGTCGCAACCAGCATGACCTGAATTTCAGGGTGAAGGTTGGTGAATTTCTCTAATCGGTGGACCAGCCATTTGGCGGCGAAGGTCGGGGTCACGGAAACGGTCAGCGGCCCCGTGGTCTCGGACTCGAACAACGCCTCGGTCGCCGCCTGAAGTTTCTCGAACCCCTCGCGCAGGCCCGGAAGGTAGGCCGCCCCGGCCTCTGTCAGCGACAGGCCTCGTTGCTGCCGATGGAACAGCTGGACGCCCAAATACTCCTCAAGCCCCTTCACCTGGTGGCTGATCGCCGCAGGTGTTACGTGAAGTTCATCCGCGGCCCGCGACATGGACAGGTGCCGGGCGGCGGATTCAAAGGCGCGAAGCGCATTAAGAGGCGGCAAAGTTCTCATGACAAATAGGTTTATCTTATAGATTTTCTAAAATCAAGCGTGAGAAATGGTCGTTTGCGCCGCAACATCGATATCCGTAAGTTTCTCTCAACAGGACGCGGGAAGCCCACGAACGAAAGGCTCCGCAGATCCGAAACAGATAAGTCACTAAGGGACAAACGCTCCAAGCCGATCACACCGGGTTCGTTAGACCCTTTTGAGAGTTAAGGAGAATTAACATGGCCTACAATCGCCATATCGGACATTCGGCCCCGCTGCCCCACGGCGCGCTGCCGACCCAGGAAGAACTGAACGCCCTGCGCCACCAGGCCTGGGACCGCGACATGCGGAACGTTCGCAACGCCTTCGGCCGCTTCTTCAAGTAAGCATCGGCCAGACTACCTAAGACCAGACTACCTGAGAGACGTACTTACCCAAGTCCACTCTTAACGCTTCGCCGCTTCGGCGGCCTTGCCTGAGGAATTATCTCCCTACCCGGTCCCTCACCGGGCATCGACTTCCCACCTTGGGGTCTGTTTTTTGGATCGCTCCAGCCCCCCTTCGCGATCCGGAAGGCAGACCCCTAATTTTTTGAAAAATCTGTTTGTCGCACGGTGCGCCACCTTGGATGGCTCGTTCGGCGAGGCGCTCCCCTGGGTTGGCCTTGCGCGGCCGTCTCGAGACGGCGCTCTCCCTTTCCCTAAATCAAATCGAACGCGATGGAATGCCGGGTGTCGTCCCGGGTGAACGGCTTGACCCCGTGCCAGACGTAGGACGGGAACAGGACCAGCTTGCCTGCCTCCGGACGGATCAGCTTGCGGCTACAGTTGCGATCCGAAACATAGATATCCGGGGGGGCGCCGAATTGGATGCAGCCTTCTCCGGCCTCCCACAAATCTTCCGGCAGGTCTGGGACCTTCACGTAATAGACGCCCGACAGCCAGCCTTCGTCGTGGATATGGCTGGCGTCGTAGCCGGCCCCGCGCAGGATCGTCGACCAGGCGCCGGTGAACCGGAAATCCGGGTTCACGTAGCGCAGGAAGGGATGGCTGTCGTCACGCGGCAAGCCCACGATATACGCCTTGATGGCGTCGGTGATCTGCGTCTTGAGCAGCGCGACCGTGCCCGTGGCCCCGTTGAACAGATGATCGGGAATCTGCGTGCCGCCGCGCATGGTCTGATTGATCGGCGGCGGCAGGGCCTTGTGCCGCACTTCCAATTCCGCGTGCAGGGCGGCGTTGAAGGCATCCAGATCAGCGTAGCCTTCGGGCGGGTCGATCAGCCGGGCCGTGACCGCCGTCTCATAATCGACCAGATGATCGACCGCCGGGTCTCCGGCCTCGGTCATGGCGATGGTCAGCAGGCCCAAGGTCGTCGAGCGCCGCGGGTTTCCGCCATGCGCGCCCCGCAGCGGCGCCACGGCCTCGCCATGCCGCCCGGCGAAGATCAAGGCCTGGCCATAGCGCTCCAGGACCTCGGGGTCGTTGGAATCCCGTTCCATCGCCCGCTCGTGCGCGGCCAATCCCTCATCGATCCGCCCCAGGCCGACCAGCGCCGCACCCAGAAGCGAATGGGCCTGGGCCGCATCGGGCGCCAGCTGAATGGCACGTTCCAGAACCGGCAGAGCCTCCGTATACCAATGATCGAGGACCAGGGACGCGCCGTATTGCAGGTACGCCATGGGATGATCGGGCATTTCGCGGCAGACCCAACGATAGGTATCGTGCATCTGGTCCTGCCGGTCGGCCGTCCACTTCAACGTCTTGAAGCAGCTGTGCGCCGACTCGTGGAAGGGATCGAGGGCGACCGCCTTCCGACACGCCTCATAGGCCTCCTCGCGCCGGTCCAGCTCGAAATAAACGGCGCCCAGGCTGGCGTAGGAATCGGGATAGCCGCCCGAGATCGCGATGGCCTTCTCGAACGCCTTGCGGGCGTCGTCGGGGCGCTGCGCCGCCTGCAGGGCGACACCGTAATTATGGAAGATCTCGGGATCGCCCTGCTGCTTCGACAGGGCGTCTTCGAACGCCTGGATCGCGCCGCCAATGTCATCGAGCTTCTGCAGGGCCATGCCCAGGTTGTTGAGAAAATCCGGGTTGCCGGGGGCCAATGCCAATGCCTTGGCGTAACCCGCGCGGGCGCCGGCGAAATCGTCGCCGTAGAACCGGGCGAGGCCCAGATTGTTCCACCAGGCGGCCTGCCCGCCGTCCAGGGCTACGGCGCGTTCCAGTTCTTCGCGCGCGGCGGCAAGGTCACCGCCCTGCATCAGCGCGATGCCGAAAAGATGCCGCGCCTCCGCGTGATTGGGCTGCGCCGCGATCACCCGGCGGTACAGGTCCACCGCCGCCGCCAGGTCCCCCGCCTGGTGGCGGGCGAAGGCCTGCTGCAAGGAGGGCGCGCCCATGGGTCCGTTTCCGATAACCATGTTCTCAGTTAGCACATTTCCCGGGGGGAGCGGCAATGCGCGACATCAAGCCCCCGCCGGGCGGGGCTTGGCCGCCATTTCGATGGCACCGACTTCCGCATCGCTGAGAGTGAAATCGAAGATATCCTGATCCTCGGCCATATGGCCCGCGCTCTTGGTTCCGGTCAGCACCACCATGCCGACCTGCAGGGCAAAGCGGAAGACGACCTGCATGGGGGTCTTGCCATGGCGCGCCGCCATGTCCTTGAACCCGGGATGATCCAACAGCGTCCGGTTCGCGGTCAGCAGGGAAAAGCCCTGATAGGTCACGTCCTGGGCCCGGCAGAAATCCCGGATCGGCTTGTCCCACAGACGCGAGGCATAACATCGGTTCTGGATAAAGCGCGGTTTCACCTTGGCCTGGGCGCAGAGCAGGCGCAGCTGATCCAGGTTGAAATTGCTGACGCCCAGCAATCGCGCCCGGCCGAAGGCATGGATCGCCTCCATCGCGCGCCAGACCTGCCAATCCTTGGGCGTCAGGCGTCCGCCCGTGGACGGGCCATGCAGGACGTAGGAATCGACGTAGTCCGTGCCCAGGTGTTCCAGGGATTTCTCGAACGATTGGGCGACCTGAACCGAGGCCGGGGCCTCGGCGTCGTAGGGCAGGCGATGGTCCTGGCCACGCAGAAAGGTGAACTTGGTCTGCAGGAACACATCCGCGCGCCGCAGCCCGCCGCCCGCGAAAGCCTTCGCCAACGCCGACCCGACCCCGGCCTCGAAATAATGTTTGCGCTGATTGGCCGTATCGACACCGCGAAATCCGTTCGCCAGGGCCTGGGTCACCAGGCCCTCGGTCGCGTCTTCCTTCCAGGCCGTACCGTAGATCAGCCGGGGCACGGTAACACCGTCGATATCGATGGTCCGGTCGATGGCGGCGTCCTCCCCTTGGCCAGAGATCAAATACGAATGGTCATCCCGTCGGCCAGGGACTGGCGGTAGGCGCGGAACGCCGGCACCGCGCCGGCCACCACCCCCGCCCCCACAACGGCGGCCAGGATCGTGAGATCGTGAACCGTCGGCGCGGTGACTTCCAGGAACAATCCAAAGCGGCTGTCGAGCAATGGCCGGAACGCCCCCAGGCTCACATAGAACAAGGCGAGACCGGCAGCCGCCCCCAGGGCGCTGAGAACCGCCGCCTCGGCGATCAACAGGCCGAACAAGTGGCGCGGCCCGGCGCCGACGGACCGCAGGATCGCCATCTCGCGCCGCCGTTCGTTCAGACCGGCCAGCAACATGATCATCATGCCGAGCAGCCCCGCCGCGACGACGGCGACAGAAATCGCGCCCAAGGCCGCCTCCGCCGTACCCATCAGATCCCAAAGCTCCTGCAAAGCCACGCCGGGCAGCACGGCGAGCAAGGGTTCTTCCCGGTATTCGTTGATTGTCCGTTGCAGGGCGAACCCGGCAAACCGTGATTTGGTGCCGACCAGAAAGGCCGTGATGGCATGGGGCGTCAGGTCCATCTTGCGGACGCGGTCGGCACTCACCCGCATGCCGGGGATGGGGGCGCCGCTGCGCCAATCGACATGGATCGCCTCGATGGCTTCCAGGCTGACGTGCACGGTGCGGTCCACGGGCGTGCCGGTCTTGGCCAGGATACCGGCGACCCGGAACGGTTTGTCCTTGTGGTTCGAAAAGCCTTCGCGCCCCAACCCGTGCGCGACGACGATGGGATCGCCCAGTTCATAACCGAGCTTGCGCGCGACCTCGGCCCCCAGGACGGCGTCGAACAGGTCGTCGAACGGCTTGCCCGCGGCGAAAGTCAGCGGCCGTTTGCGGGCGTACTTGTAGTGCCTGAAGTAATCGCCGTTGGTGCCCAGCACGCGAAAGCCGCGATGGGAATCCCCAAGCGACAAGGGCACGGTCCAGGCGACCTCGGGCCGGGCCGCGATCTCCTTATAGCTCTGCCAGGAGATGTTGTTCGTCGCATTGCCGATGCGGAACACGGAATAGAGCAAAAGCTGGATAGAGCCGCTACGCGCCCCCACCACCAGGTCGGTGCCGGAGATCGTCGCGGCGAAGCTCGCCTTGGCTTCGTTGCGCAACTTCTCGACGCCCAGCACCAGCATCACGCTGACCGCCAACGCCAGCAGGGTCAGCAAGGCCGTGGCCCGGCGGTTGGCCAAGCTCTTGACGGCAAGCCTCAGGATCGGCGCGCTTCTCATGCCGCCCGCGCCGCGCCCGACATGGCCCGGTTGACCGCCGTCAGATCGATCACCCGGTCGAAGTGACTTTCCAGGCGCCGGTCGTGGCTGACGAATAGGACCGTCGCCCCGGTTCTCGCCGCCTCGCCGGTCAACAGGTCGAGAAAGGCGGCCTGGGCGTTGGCGTCCAGGGCCGAGGTCGGCTCGTCCGCGATGATCACCGGTGGGGCCCCGATCAGCGCGCGGGCGGCGGCGACGCGCTGCTGCTGGCCGGTGCTGAGTTCCGCCGCCGAACGGCCCGCGTCAACCTCCGCCGCCAGGCCCATATGGGTGAGCAGACGGCGGGCCTCGGCCTCCGCCCCGCCCGGCGCCGCCGCCGCGCGGGCCCGGCGGGCCGACGAGAACCGACAGGGCAGCAGAACGTTTTCGGCCAGAGACAGAAACGGCAACAGATTGAACATCTGAAAGATGAAACCGATCGTATCGGCGCGGAAGGCATCCCTGCCGCCGCCGGACAGGTGCGACAGGTCCGTTCCCATGATCTCGACGGTCCCGGTTTCCGGCTGGGAAATCCCGGCGAGGAGGTTCAACAAGGTCGTCTTGCCGCTGCCGCTGGGCCCGCTGATGAACAGGCGTTCGCCCGCCCGGGCCGACAGCGCCGGAATATCCAGCACCGGCGGCGCATCGCTGCGCCAGCGGAACTTAACGTCGTCAAGCCGAACGGCGTCGTCGCTCATGCTTCTCCCCAATCGGGCGCGGAAACCGGTCCGCCCGTCAGAAAGTCAGGCGCGGATTGGCCGCTGTCAACTCCGCAGCGCCCTGGCCCTTTTCGGTGATGGTATTGGCCTCCAATTCCTTGGCGTTGGGAAACGCCTGGAAATAGCCGCCGACGTCAACATGACTCAATGCCTCGGGCGCCGCGCATTCGAAATGGTAATGCGCGCGGAATTCGGAATGTTCGCCCCCATGTTCCTTGTCGTGGGCATGTTCCTTTTCATGTCCGCGCTCTTTCTCATGAGCATGTTCATTCTTATGGGCATGTTCTTTTTCATGGCCATGGTCCTTGCCGTGGTCATGGCCTTTCTCATGCTCCCCTTCGTGGCCTTCCATCATCGCCGAATGGATTTCGGCGCCTTCGATTTCACAGCGCGCCGCGTCGGGGAATTTGAACAGGGCGAGACCCTTTTCCAGGCGTTCGACCGCAGCGTCGAGCGTTTTGCGGTCCGCCTCCGTCTCGGCCGAGTGCTCGAACCCGACGATGTCCGCGCCGGGGGCGGTAAGTTCGATTTCGACTTCCTTGCCTTCGATCGCCAGGTTCATCTGCCCGACCCCATGGACATGCGCACCCTGTTCCCGGTCACTGGCGCGGCTCGGACCGGCGGCGGCGACAGCGAGACAAGCGGCGACGCCGATACCGAAAGAAATCGAGGAAACGGCGCGCGGGAACCCGGCGCTCGGCGCGGGGGTATGGCTGGTCATGTTGAATGCTCCTTGAGGTATATGGCGGCGGATGGCCGGAATACGTAATGTTATATTATAACATTTTTGTGGCAGCAACCTGGAAGACGCGGATTTCTATCGGGACAGGTAGACAAGCCGCAGCGCGCGGTTAATTTCCGGATTTGTCCGTATAAGGTTCGACCAGGGTGCCTTGAATCGAATACCCGGCGGTGACGTCGCCCGTACCGTCGACCAAGGTCAGGGCCCGGGTCGCCTGCTTCACCGTCAATTTCCCGGTGACCCAGACCGGTTCGTACAATTCCTTGGCGCGGAACGATTGTTTCAGATGGACGATCACGGTCTGATTGATGGGCGGCGGCGGGACATGGATGCAGGCCCCGACATAGGGCACGAGCAGGAATTCCTCGACCGAGGTGCCGTCGAATTCCAGAGGCAGAACGTATCCCGGCAGACGCACGGTCTCGCCGTCCAGCGTATGAGCCAACAGGGTATTGCGGCGGACGATCTCGGCCTGGAACGCGCGCACCTTCGGGATCATCGCCTCGACGTCGATGCCCTCGCCCTTCAGCTTGAATTCGATTTCCCGGGCGTCTTCAAACAGGGGATGAACCTCGTTGATCACGCCGGCGGCCAACTGGCCGCGGATCGAGGTGAGCATTTCCAATTCCACCTGCTGATCCAGGTCGAGATTCTTGTAGGGGCTTTCCAAGGTCGCGTCCTGAGGGATCAGATCCTCCCAGGTCAGGGTGCGGGGAGCGTCGGCGCGGGCCGGATCGGCGACCAGCAACATCGCGACGACGATCGGCAGAAAACGGATGATCAGATGGCGGCGCATGGGACCCTCGGCGAATGATGTCCGGCCGATCACCTCCGGCCGATGCCCCATACATATTCCCGGCGGCCTGCCCCCGCAATAACCGCGGGCGACCGATGACGTAAAGGCGGGACCATGCCCGCCCGGCGCCGTTCTAGGTCGCGCGTCCGACCCGCGTCGGCGGGAAGCGGACGGTCACCGTCGTGCCTTGCCGTTCGACGCTTTCGATGCCCAACGTCGCCTGGTGCAGGTCGGCCAGGATTCGGACCAGCGAGAGGCCCAGGCCCGAGCCCTGTTGGCCCTTAACCAGGTGGTTGGCGCGAACTTGGGTATAAGGCTCGAACACGTCTTCCAGGGCGTCGCGCGGAATGCCGATGCCCGTATCCTCGATCCGCATCACGATGCCGCCGACCCGGTCCGGACGGGCCGCGATGGTGATGCGCCCGCCCTTCGGCGTGAACTTCACCGAATTCGACAACAGGTTGACGACGATCTGGCGCACCCGGCCGGGATCGCAATGCAAAGCCGGCAAATCGGGTGCCGTCTTGACGACAAGTTCGATGCCTCCGGCGCTCGCATCCGCAGTCATCAGGCGGCGGCAGTCATCCAGGATGTTGGGAACCGAGGCCCAGGATTCGCGCATCTCGATATGCCCGGCCTCGATCTTGGCGACGTCCAGAAGGTCGTTGACCAGATCGAGCATATGGGCGCTGGTCGACCGGATATCGGTCAGGTATTCGCCGTACTTGGGATTGCCCAACTCACCATACGGTTCCTGTCGAACCAGATCGGCGAAACCGACCACCGCATTCAACGGCGTCCGCAGTTCATGCGTTATCCGGGCAAGGAATTCCGATTTGCGCTGATCGCTGATCTCGGCACGCTCCTTGCCGTTCATCAGCTCCATGTTGATCCGCCGCAAGCCCTTGATCTCTCGACGAAGATCCAGGATTTCGCGCTGCAGTTTGTTCTTTTGCCGGTCGCGGCGGCGTTTAACGCCGCGCACCACCCAGACCAACGGCATCACCGGGAGCAGCAAAAGCCCCTTGAGCGAAACCTTGGGTTGGGGGCCATAGCGCGGGACCATGGGTCGGCTCGCGCCATAGGGCATCTCTGAATACTGTTGGGCCATCGTGACTGTCTTCTCTCATCATGTCGCCGCAGTCCGGTCCCCTGGTATTTATTTTGCGTCTTCCAAAATATTGTTATTAACAGGTCAAGTATTCAATATTTTTTATTTAACGTAGTTTTTATCGTAATTTACCTAAAATTTTATCGATCTCCGTCGAACGCCCGCGAACCCGCCGGTTCGCTATGCGGAACGACTTTCCGTTTCTTGACGGAAAAGCCCGTCTCCTTTAAATCCTGCTCCTCTAAATCTCGCAGTGCACAAACGTAGCCGAGGGGGACCGAGTGCCCCCGCGACCGGCTGAATAAGAAGGTAAAGCCATGAAAATCCTGGTTGGCGTCAAGCGCGTGATCGACGCCTATGTGAAGGTCCGGGTCAAATCGGACCAGACGGGTGTTGAAACCCAAAACGTCAAAATGTCCATGAACCCGTTCGACGAAATCGCCGTCGAAGAAGGTGTGCGCCTCCGCGAAGCCGGAACGGCCGACGAATTGATCGCCGTTTCCATCGGCCCGGACCAGGCGCAGGAAACCATCCGTACCGCGCTGGCCATGGGTGCCGACCGCGGCATCCACGTGGTTGCCGACGGCCGTGTCGAGCCTCTGGCCGTCGCCAAGCTGTTCAAGGAAATCATCGCCCGAGAAAACCCGGACGTCGTGATCCTGGGCAAACAGGCGATCGACGACGACAACAACCAGGTCGGCCAGATGCTGGCGGCCCTTATGAGCTGGTCCCAGGGCACCTTCGCGTCCAAGATCGAACTCGCCGATGGCACCGCCAAGGTGACCCGCGAAATCGACGGCGGTCTGGAAACGCTTGATATCAAGCTGCCGGCCGTGGTCACCACGGACCTGCGCCTGAATGAGCCGCGTTATGCATCGCTGCCGAACATCATGAAGGCCAAGAAGAAAGAGATCGCCAAGCTGACGGCGGACGAACTGGGCGTCGACGTGACGCCGCGCGTTGAAGTCCTCAAGGTTACCGAGCCGCCCGTCCGCGAGGCCGGCGTCAAGGTCGAGAGCGCCGCCGAACTTGTCGAGAAACTGAAAAACGAAGCGAAGGTGATCTAATCATGGCTGTCCTGGTTTATGCCGAACACGACAACGCGGCCCTGAAGGCGGCCACTCTGAACGCGGTCACCGCCGCCAAGCAGTTGGGCGACGTCACCGTCCTGGTCGCAGGATCGGGCTGCGGCGCCGTTGCCGAAGCGGCCGCCAAGGTCGACGGGGTTTCCAAGGTCCTGGTCGCCGACGACGCGGCCTATGCCAACGAGATTGCGGAAAACGTCGCCCCCCTGATGGCGGGCCTGGCCGACGGCTTCGATTATATCGTCGCCGCCGCGACGACCAGCGGTAAGAACGTCATGCCGCGCGTTGCCGCCTTGCTTGACGTGCAGCAGATTTCCGACATCTCCGGCATCGAAGGCCCGGATACCTTCATCCGGCCGATCTATGCCGGTAACGCGCTCGCGACCGTCAAGACGACCGACGCCAAAAAGGTCCTGACCGTCCGGGCCACGGCCTTCGACGCGGCCGCGGCCGAAGGCGGTTCCGCCGCCATCGAGCCCGCCACGCCGGCTGCCGCCAGCGACCTGACGACCTTCGCGGGTCAGGAACTGACCAAGTCCGAACGCCCGGAACTGACCGCCGCCAAGGTGATCATCTCCGGCGGCCGCGGCATGCAGTCGGGCGACAATTTCGCCATGCTGGAAGAAGTCGCCGATATCCTGGGCGCCGCCGTCGGCGCGTCCCGCGCGGCGGTCGATGCGGGCTTCGTGCCCAACGACTACCAGGTCGGCCAGACCGGCAAGGTCGTCGCCCCGGAACTCTACATCGCCGTCGGTATCTCGGGTGCCATTCAGCACCTGGCGGGGATGAAGGACTCCAAGGTCATCGTCGCCATCAACAAGGACGAAGAGGCGCCGATTTTCCAGGTCGCCGATTACGGCCTGGTCGCGGATCTGTTCACCGCGGTTCCGGAACTGAAGGCGGCACTCGCCGACTAATACCGAATGTGCTCCTCCGCGCGGCGTGGGAACCGCGCGGAGGCGTCCATTTCCGATTTCAATAAGGGGCGTAGGATGAGCATGATCGCGCGTGAGCACCTCTAACCCTTCTTCCCCCACTCCCTCCTCCGACGACACCCTGCCGCGCCACTCGCTGGTGCTCGGTATTCTCTGCATGGTCGGCTCCATCGGGGCGCTGGCCGCGATGCAGATGTTCGTCAAGCTGACGGGCCCCGAATACTCCCCCTTCCAGGCGGTGTTTTTCCGCAATTCCGTCGCCGCGGTCATGATCGTCCCGTTCATGTTGTGGGCGAACGGATTGTCGTCCCTGCATACCAAACGACCGTTCGGGCATTTCCTGCGCTCGCTTTCGGGGGTCCTGGGCAACGCCAGCTTCTATTACGCCTATATGTCGATTCCGCTGTCGGACGGCATGACCATTTCCATGGCCATGCCGATCTTCGCGACGATTCTGGCGATCCCCCTGCTGGGGGAGAAAGTCGGCATGCGGCGATGGATCGCCATCCTGATCGGTTTCGGCGGCGTCGTGGTCGCCCTGGACCCGGCGGGCGATTTTCAGATGGGCAGCCTGTTCGCCCTGATCGGCACGGTGCTTTGGGCGATCTCGCTGATCCTGATCAAGAAACTGGCGCAGACGGAAACCCCGTCGCTGATCGTGTTCTATTACATGATCACCGGGTTCCTGGTGTCAGTCGTCATCCTGCCCTTCGTCTGGATCACGCCGACGCAGGAGCACCTGATCTTCTACATCGCGGCCGGCGTGGTCGGCGGCATCGGCCAATTGCTGATGACCTATGCCATGAAATTCGCGCCCGCCGCCGTGGTCACGCCGTTCGAATACACGGCGATCTGCTGGGCCGTGCTGTTCGACCTTCTGATCTGGAACGTCCTGCCGGATCTGATGACGACGATCGGCGCCGGTATCGTCATCGCGACGGGCCTGTACATCTGGCACCGGGAAACCAAAATCCACCGGACGAAATGACATTCATAAAAATGAATGTGTTTTGTCGCGGCCTGGGAGTATAGACTCCCGGTCATGACATCCTTCGATCCTCTGACCGCCCTCCTCGGCGGCGCTCTGATCGGTCTCGCCGCTGCGCTGGCCGTCCTGTTCAACGGCCGCGTCGCGGGCATCAGCGGCATCCTCGGCGGCATTCTCGACCTGGACCGGGCCAACATGCCCTGGCGTCTGGCCTTCCTGATCGGATTGGTCGGCGCGGGAGCAGTCATGCTGGCGCGGCCGGAGGCGACAATCGAGATCACCGGCTCGACGCCCTTGTTGATCGCGGGCGGCTTGCTGGTCGGCTTCGGCACGCGCCTCGGCAGCGGCTGCACCAGCGGCCACGGCGTCTGCGGTCTGGCGCGGGGCTCCAAACGCTCCCTCGTCTCGACGGCGATCTACATGGGGGTCGCCGTGGCGACCCTGTTCGTCGTCCGCCATGTGATCGGGGGCTGACGCGATGATGCGGTTGCTGTCAGGACTGATCGCGGGGGCGTTGTTCGGCGCGGGGCTGGCGCTGTCCGGGATGGTCGATCCGGCCCGGGTACTCGGCTTCCTCGATATCGCCGGGATCGCCCAGGGCACCTGGGACCCGACCCTGGCCTTCGTCATGGCCGGGGCGCTCGCGGTCGCGACGCCCGGTTACTGGCTGGCCCGGCGCCGGGCCAAACCGATGTTCGAGCCCGCCTTTCAGGTACCCGGCAAAGGCGTCGTCGACCGCCGCCTGACCTTGGGCGCCGTGATGTTCGGGCTCGGCTGGGGGCTGGTGGGGTTCTGCCCGGGCCCGGCCCTGGCGGCGCTCGGCAGCGGCCGGACCGAGGTGCTGATCTTCGCCGCTGCCATGGCCGCCGGGATGTGGCTGTTCGGGCGCGTCGCCCGCTAGGCCGCCGCGACGGCCGCCGCTTCCTCGCCCGCCCGTTTGCCGCCGATGAAGCATTCGGCCAGGTTCCCGCCGGACATGTAGAGGTGGCCGAACAGGCTGCCCAATTCGCCCGCCGCGTAGAGCCCTGGAATGGCCTCGCCGAACGGATTAAGAACCCGCTGTGCGGCGTCGTGGACCGGGCCACCCTGGGTGTTGGCGCAGATCGGCCAGAGCTGCCCATAGGTGAAGGGCGGCTTTTCCAACGGCATCATGGTCGCGGGCAGACGCCCGAAATCGCGGTCGTTGCCGTCGCGGCAGGCCGCGTTCCACCGGTCGATGGTTTCCTGCAGGTCGTCCGCATCGGCGCCGATGGCCTGGGCCAATTCCTCGACGCTGTCGGCCTGGTGCAGGATGCCCATCTCGATCTCGGCCAGATTGTCCTCGGACCATTTGAAGGTGCAGTTCGGATCGTTGTAGGACGGGAAGCCGATGGGCCCCCGCGACCTGCCGTCCTCGTCGACGATCACCCAGGACGGAATGCGCGAATAGCACTGGTTCGACGCGTCATAAGTCGCCATCGGGCGATGCCCCGTGTCCTGCAGGTAGGGCGGATATTCGTTCATGTACCGCTTGCCGAACCGGTCGACGATGATCCAAGGCATCAACGCATCGTTATAGGTGGAGAAGAAGTTCTGAATTTGCGCCTCCGCGCCGTCGGCGCCGGGAATCCAATCGGGCAGCCGAAGCAGGCGGATGCCGTAGGGATGGGCCTCCGGGTCCGAGTGGCGCAGGCCGTAGGTGCCGTGATAGTGCCACATGTGCCAAAGGTCGGCGCCGGCTTCCTGCGCCATCCGGATGCCGTCGCCCGTATTGGCCAGGTACGCGCCGGAATAGACGGGCTTTTCCTGCCAGTACTGCATCTGCATTTCGGGCGAACCTTCGA
The DNA here is from genome assembly GCA_002696205.1 of Rhodospirillaceae bacterium. Classification (GTDB taxonomy): domain Bacteria; phylum Pseudomonadota; class Alphaproteobacteria; order Rhodospirillales; family Casp-alpha2; genus UBA1479. The sequence goes on from NZRL01000119.1 coordinate 15,973, forward strand.
ACCCACCGGTCGCCAGCACGACGCCGCCCTTGGCCCGGATGCGCTTGCCCCCGGCGACCAGGCCCGTGACCTTGCCGTTCTCATGGATCAGGCGTTCCGCCGGGCAGGACATGCGGACCTCGATCCCGCGTTTTTCGATGCTGTCCATCATCACCTTGAACAGGCGCGTGCCGCCCCGCATGCCCATGCCCCAGGTGAAATCGCGCACGGCGTCGAACCCGGGGATCGATTTGACCGAGACGAAGCCGAAGCTGTCGCCACCGGAAAAGGGATAGTTGGCGGGCGACCAGGTCGTCGTGACCTCGGCGTCGTTGACCGTCGCCAGATCGCGGATGAAGGGTTCGATCCGCGCCATTTCGTCGGCCATCTGCCGCAGCAACGGCTCCGGCGTCGTCCCGGCGTTGGTTTCCTTGAGATATTCGAAGGTCGCGTCGGCATCGCGCGAAACCCGCACACCGCCCGCCGAACAGATCGAAATGCCGCCGGGGTGGGTCGACTTTTCAAGCAACAGGACCTTGGCGCCCGCGTCGTGGGCCGCCACGGCCGCCGCCGCGCCGGCAAATCCATACCCGACGCAGACCACGTCGAAGGTATCCTCCCAATTACTCATACGATCCTCCCATAGTACGATGCCTTCCCCTGCCCTATCTGCCTAACCGCGACGGTACGCGACTGCCAACGGCCAATTTTACGGGTTAGACTGTCCAGCATGTCCGATCGTGAACCGCTTCTCCTGCCTTCGATCACCGACGCCGACGCGGCGGCGGAGGGCCGCATCGTCCTGACCGGTTCGCACGGTGGGCTCTACGCGGCCTGCCTGGCGTCCAAGGCCGGGTGCCGCGCCGCGCTGTTCAGCGACGCGGGCATCGGCCTGGACGATGCGGGGGTTGCCGGGGTTTTGGCGCTGAACGACGCGGGCATGGCCGCCGCCGC
>NZRL01000120.1 GCA_002696205.1 Rhodospirillaceae bacterium
GTCGGACGAAGTGAAGGACCTGTTCTTCTCGAACATGTCCGAACGCGCGGGCAAGATGATGAAGGAAGACATGGAAGCCATGGGTGCGGTCCGCCTGAAAGACGTGGACGAGGCCCAATCGGCCATCGTGCAGGTCGCCAAGGGTCTGGCCGACAGCGGCGAAATCGTCATCGCCACCGGCGACGAGGAAGGGGAGTTGGTGTTCTAATTGGCGCGCCCCGGCCCCGGCCGGCGCGACGAGCAGATTGCCGATGCATGGATAAAAGATGATCTTAAGGACCAACATGGCGGGCGACACCCCCTACGAAAAGTTCATGTTCGACACCGACTTCGACGTCTTGGCGGAGGAGCGCGAAAAAGCGCGCGCCAAAGCCAATGCCGACGCCGAACAAGAGGCTGGCGACAAAGCGGAAGCTGCCGCCGAGCCCGAGCCAGAACCGGAAGCCCCGACATATTCGGAGGAAGATCTGGAACAGGCACGCGTTGCGGCGCATGCAGAGGGGCGCCAACAGGGTATGGATGAAGCGGCCTCGGCCACTGAAAAACAGCTCGCCGATACCCTGAACGCCGTTGTTCAAAAAACACAGACGTTGTTCGAATCCCAGGCGGAGGCCAATCAGAACCTTACCCGCGATGCCGTCGCCGTGGCGGCAGCCTTGGTAAAGAAGCTGTTCCCGACCCTGAACCAGCAAACCGCCATCGCCCAGATCGAACAGATGCTCCGCGAAGCGCTCGGCCAGCAGACCGGCGCATCGGAAATTACCGTGCGCGTTCCCGCCGATCTGGCGGAAGATCTGCACGACCGGATTGCGGCCGTCTCCGAAATGGCGGGTTTCCGGGGCGATATCAAGGTACTCGGCGACCCTGCCCTCACCCCCGGCGATTGCCGCCTGGAATGGGCGTCCGGCGGGGTATCGCGCAGCACGGCTGAGTTGGCCGCGCAATTGGACGAGATCGTCGCCCGCCATCTGGAAACGGACGCCACCCGCCATCCGGGCTCCGCAGCCGAAGAAGCCGCCACGCCGGAAGCCGCGCCCGAAACGCCGGACGCGCCTGCGCTCGAACCCGCCCCGGCCGCTCCCGAACCGCAGGCCACCCCCGAGCCGCAAGCCGCCAGCGAGGAAACCCCGGCCGTCGAGCCGCAGGTCGAGCCGGAGGTTATGAGCGAACCGGCCCCCACGCCCGAGGCCGAGGCTGAGGCTGCGCCTGCCCCCGAGCCCACCCCGGAACCCGCTGACCTCGCACCCGCGGACCCCGCACCTGCCGAAATGGCCGCACCCGCGATGCCGGCACCGGGCGAGGAACCGCTCCCCGCCCCGTCGCAGCCGTCGGACGATATTTTCGCGCCGTCAGAAGAAGCCGCCGCAACGGCAACCGATGCGGAAGCGGAACCAGTTCTCGATGCCGACGATATTGCAGGCGGCCCGCCTCCGGTTCCGTCCGAAGAATTCCTGGCCGAGGCGGAAGCCGACGCGGCCCTCCATCCCCATATGGAAACGAACGGTGCCGCGGATCATGCGCCGGTGCCGTCGGGCGATCTGACGGCGGAAGCCGAGACAGAAGAATCGGCAGAAGAAACCGAAGCCGAGGCGCGGCCGGTCGAGGAAGAGAACGACGACAACAAGTACATCAACCCTGAACTTTTAGAGATTCTCGAGGCGCGTGACGCCGAAGAGGAAGCGAAGGACTAGGAGAGAACCATGGCCGAAGACGATTTTGAATTGGGCGAGTTTGCGTCCAACGGCGGCGAAGGCAGCGGCGGCAATCCCGACGCCCCGCCCCCGAGTGCACCGACCGCCAGCCCCTCGGGCCTCCCGGAGGTCAACGACCTGCCGAAAAGTGCCCGCGACCTGGAAGCCGTCTACGACATTCCGGTGACGGTTTCAGCCGTTCTCGGCAAGGCGACCATGCAGGTCAGCCAGCTTTTGCGGCTCGGCCGGGGTGCGGTCATCGAACTGGACCGTAAGGTCGGGGAAGCCATCGACATCTACGTCAACAACCGCTTGGTGGCGCGCGGCGAAGTCGTCGTCGTCGAAGACCGCCTGGGCGTGACCATGACGGAAATCATCAAGACCGACCGCTAAAGCGGACCGGTTCAAGGAAACCGACGGAAACGGACGACAATGGCCGAAGCAACCCCATCCTCAGGTCCCCTGCGCAACCGGACCACCGTGGACGCCGCCACGGTGCTCGGCCTTGCCGTGGGTTTCGGCCTGTTGGCCACGGCCATCGGGTTCGGCAGTTCGCCGGGGTCCTTCATCAACATTCCGTCGATCCTGATCGTCATCGGCGGCACGCTTGCGATCACCACGGCCAGCTTCTCCCTGCCCGAGATGGGTCGCACGCTGCGCGTGTCGCTGAAGACCTTCGTCCGCATCAATCGCGATCCGACGCGGGCCTCTTTCCAATCGTTGCAACTGGCCGAACTGGCCCGCAAACAGGGGGTTCTGGCGCTGCAGAACGTGATGGGTGCCGTGCAGGCAGAACCGGTCCTGCACAAGGGCATCGGCATGGTCGTCGACGGCACACCGGGCGAAGAGGTCGAGGCGATCCTGCGGCGCGATATGCAGGCCATGTTCCAGCGCCATCAGAAAAGCATCAACGTCCTGCGCCGGATGGCCGAGTTGGCGCCGGCCATGGGCCTGATCGGGACGTTGATCGGCTTGGTTCAGATGCTCGGCAACCTGGACGATCCGGGCGCCATCGGCCCGTCCATGGCGGTGGCCCTGCTGACGACGTTTTACGGCGCGGTGTTGGCCAATATGGTCTTCACGCCGCTGGCCAACAAACTTGAAAGAAACTCGACCGACGAAGCCATGGTCAACCAGGTCTACGTGTTGTCCACGGGCTCCATCGGCCGCCAGGAAAATCCCCGGCGTCTCGAGATGCTGCTGAACAGCATCCTGCCGCCGGAAAAACGGGTGAACTATTTCGACTAGGCCAATGCAGGCACATACGGATTGCTCCGAGGGACGAAGCATCTTGAACGCCACGCACACCAAGTTAGGGACAGAACGGTCATGAGATTGTTGATTATCGGCACGTTGGGCGGACAAATCGGCGCCGCCAGCCAGATCGCCATGCAGAAGGGCGCCAAAGTCCAGCAGGCGGAGACCGTGGACCGGGCGCTGGAACAGCTCCGCGCCGGACAGGGCGCCGACCTGATCATGGTCGACGTCGGCGCCGACATCGCGCGTCTGGTGACCTCGCTGGACAGCGAACGCATCGCCCTACCCGTCATCGCCTGCGGCACCGCGAACGACAGCCAGGCCGCCGTCCGCGCCATCAAGGCCGGCGCCAAGGAATACGTTCCCCTGCCGCCGGATGCCGATCTGATCGCGGCCGTCCTCCATGCCGTTTCAGACGAACCGTCGACCATCGTTCATGGCGACCCGGGCATGGCCGAAGTCATCAAGATGGCCGATCAGGTAGCCCCCTCGGAAGCCAGCGTTCTGATCACCGGCGCCTCCGGCACGGGTAAGGAAATGATGGCCCGGCACCTGCACGCCAAGAGCCGGCGCAAGGACCAGGCCTTCGTCGCCGTGAACTGCGCCGCGATCCCGGAGAACCTTCTGGAATCCGAACTGTTCGGACATGAAAAAGGCGCCTTCACCGGCGCCGTCGCGCGCCGCATCGGCAAGTTCGAGGAAGCCAGCGGCGGCACGCTGCTGCTCGATGAAATTTCCGAAATGGATCCGCGCCTGCAGGCCAAGCTGCTGCGCGCCGTCCAGGAACGGGAAATCGACCGCGTCGGTGGAACCAAGCCGGTCAAGGTCGACGTGCGCATCATCGCGACGTCCAACCGCAATCTGCAGGAAGAAGTCGCCAACGGCACCTTCCGCGAAGACCTCTATTTCCGACTGAACGTCGTCAATCTGGCGATGCCGTCCCTGGCCCGCCGAAACCAGGATATCCCCCTGCTCGCCCAGCATTTCGTGGCGAAGTATTCGGAGGCCAATCAAATCGACGAACGCCCGATTTCCGAAGCCGCCATGGCCAAACTGAAATCCCACGCCTGGCCCGGCAACGTGCGCGAATTGGAAAACGCCATCCACCGCGCGGTGATCCTGGCGACCGGCAGCGAAATCGGCCCGGAAACCATCATGGTGTCCGGCGATGCGGGCGCCCCGGCGTCGGCCGGTATATCCGATGCGGATGCCGAAACGGCGGCCTTGGTCGGCCGCACCGTCGCCGACGTGGAACGGGACCTGATCATCGACACCCTTCACCACTGCCTGGGCAACCGGACCCATGCGGCCAATATCCTGGGTATTTCCATCCGCACGCTGCGCAACAAGCTGCGTCAGTACAGCCAGGAAGGCTTCACCGTGCCCCAACCGGGCGAAGCCGGCGCCGCACCGGCGCCCTGACGCGACAGACCTCAACGAAAAGAAATCTCGGGACAGGATGAGAACGGAAATGGTCAACCGACGGGCGGATAACGCAAATGGCTGAGGCGACGCAAGCAGCCCCCACGGCCGCCCGCGCGACCGCCGCCCCCCGCGACGGCACGGATGCCGGCGGCGAGGAAGAAGGCGGCAATCCGTTCGCGGGCTTAGGCGCCCTTCTGAAACGCGGCGATTTGTTCTTCGCACTGGGCGTCATCGGCATCCTGGTGGTGCTGATCCTGCCCATGCCGACCTGGCTCCTGGATATGAGCCTGGCTTTTTCCATCACCTTCTCGGTGTTGATCCTGATGACCGCGATCTTCATCGAGAAGCCGTTGGACTTTAACTCCTTCCCCACGGTGTTGCTGCTGGCGACGATGATCCGCCTGGCGCTGAACCTGGCATCGACGCGTCTGATCCTGGCCGAAGGCCACACGGGCACCGATGCCGCCGGACAGGTCATTCAGGCCTTCGGCGGCTTCGTGATGCAGGACAACTTCGTCATCGGGATCATCGTTTTCGCGATCCTGGTGATCGTCAACTTCATCGTCATCACCAAGGGTTCAGGACGTATCGCCGAAGTCGCGGCGCGCTTCACCCTGGACGCCATGCCCGGCAAGCAGATGGCGATCGACGCCGATTTGTCGTCCGGTCTGATCGACGAAGACGAGGCCCGCACCCGGCGCAAGAACCTGGAAGACGAAAGCACCTTCTTTGGGTCCATGGACGGCGCGTCCAAGTTCGTGCGCGGCGATGCCATCGCCGGCCTGCTGATCACCCTGATCAATGTCCTGGGCGGCATGATCATCGGCGTCGCGCAGAACGACCTGAGCTTCGCCGAAGCTGCGGACGCCTATACCCGCCTGACCGTCGGCGATGGCCTGGTCAGCCAGATTCCGGCGCTCATCGTCTCCACCGCCGCCGGTATGATGGTGACCAAGGGCGGCATCACCGGCCCGACGGAAGCCACCCTGTTCCGGCAGATCGGGGGTCAGCCGAAGACCCTCGGCCTGTCCTGCTTCCTGCTGCTGGGTCTGGCCGCCATGCCCGGCATTCCGGCGTTCCCGTTCCTTCTGCTGGCGGGGGTTACCGGAGGTATGGCCTTCGCCGTCGGGGCGCGGGAGAAGCGCCGCGCCGAAGAAGCCATTCAGGCCATGGAAGAAAACGCCCCGGAACCGGCCAAGGCCGCCGAGGAGCCGATTTCCACGGCGCTGCGCATCGACTACCTGCGCCTGGAACTGGGCTATGGCCTGCTGTCCCTGATCAACGCGCCGCCGGAAAACGGCCAACGCCTGACCGATCAGATCAAGGCGCTGCGCCGTCAGCTGGCGTCGGAAATGGGCTTCGTCATGCCGTCGGTCCGCATTCAGGACAACATGCAGTTGCCGGCCAACTCCTACGTCATCCGGGTCAAGGAGATCGAGACCGGGCGCGGCGACCTGCGCCCCAACATGCTGCTGGTCATGGATCCGCGCGGCGAGGAAATCACCCTGGCCGGGGAAAAGACGGTCGAGCCGACCTTCGGTCTGCCGGCCATGTGGATCGAGGATTCCAACCGCGAAGAGGCCTTGTTCCGCGGTTATACGGTGGTCGATCCCGCGACCGTGGTGACGACACACCTGACCGAGATCATCAAGGACAACATGGACGACCTGCTGAGCTATGCGGAGACGCAGAAGCTCCTGGACGAGTTGGACAAGGAACAGCAGAAACTGGTCGAGTCCATCGTCCCGGCGACCATTTCCCTGGGTGGTCTGCAGCGGGTTTTGCAGAACCTGCTGGCCGAGCGGGTCTCGATCCGCGACCTGCCGACAATTCTGGAGGGCGTCGCCGAGGCCTGCGCCGGGACGCGCAACGTGATGATGATCACCGAACACGTCCGCGCCCGCCTGGCCCGCCAGATTTCGGATTCCAACGTCAACGATCAGGGCTTCATCCCGCTGGTGACGTTGTCGCCGCCGTGGGAGCAGGCCTTCGCCGAGTCCGTGGTCGGTCCTGAGGAGGACAAGCAACTTTCCATGGCGCCGTCGAAGCTGCAGGAATTCATCGGCGCCCTTCGGACGAATTTCGAACGTCAGGCCATGATGGGCGAAAGCCCGGTCCTGCTCACCAGCCCGGCCATCCGCCCCTACGTGCGTTCCATCGTCGAACGCTTCCGGCCGATGACCGTGGTCATGTCTCAGAACGAAATCCACCCCAAGGCCAAGATCAAGACCGTGGGCCAGGTGTAACCGACGGCAGAAAGCGACAGGAGACCCGAAACGATGAAACTCCTTACCTTCAAGGCAGCCAACCTCCGCCAGGCCATGGCTTTGGTGCGCCGCGAGCTGGGCGACGAGGCGACGATCGTCTCGACCCAAACCAACCCGGTCTCGGGCGAGGCCCGCATCGTCGCGGCCCGCCAGCAGGACGCCAACGACCCGCGCCTCGGCCAGGTCGCCATGGCGCCGGAACAACGCTTCGACCAAGTTCTGGAAACCCTGCTGCTTCATGGCGTACCGATGATCCTGGCCGACCGTTTGGCCCAGGCGGCGGCGGACATGGAACCGCGCACTCCCATTGCTTCGCTGGCGGGCGCCCTGGCGCTCGACTTCTCGTTCTCGCCCATCGACGTGACCGAAGACAACCAGCGCCTGATGCTGGTCGGCCCGCCGGGCAGCGGCAAGACGCTGGCCCTCGTCAAATTGGCGGCCCGCGCCCTGATGGCCCGCCGGTCGGTTCAAATCCTGACCACCGACCTCAAACGCGCCGGGGCGGTCGAACAGCTCAGCGCCTTCGCCAAGATCATGGGCCAGGAAGTCTTTATCACCGAAACCGCCGACGAAATGGCCCAGTTCATGGCCCGCATTCCCAAGCGGACGGTCGTGCTGGTCGACTCGCCCGGCGTCAATCATCGCTCGGCGACGGAGATGGACAACCTGTTCGAATTCGTCAACGCGGCCCCGGCGGAACCGGTGCTGGTCCTGGGGGCGGGCATGGACGCGATGGAAGCCGCCGACACGGCCATGGCCTTCGGCGAATTGGGCATCAAACGCATGCTGTTCACCCGCACGGATACGACGGGCCGCCTGGGCGCCCTTTTGGCCGCCATGGAAAGCGCCGGTCTGGCCATCGCCGGAACGACCGGTTCCGCGGATCCCATCGACGGCTTCTTCCCGGTCCAGGCGTCGGACCTGTCCGACCTGCTTTATGGTGAGGTGCTGAGCCTGCGCAACGATTTGCCGATGCGGGACGACGCGGAACGCCGCGCTCGTGACCTCGACCATTTGATCGGTGAAGGCGAGACCGAGATCAACCTCGCCTTGCCGGCGGAAGGCTGAACTTCCACGACCTAACGGGGGCCCGCACCCATGTCGGAAATTTCCGCGCCGCCGCCGCCCCCGCCCCTGCCGACGGGCGCGGCCCCGCCGCCGCCGCCGCCGACGGCCATCACCCTGCCACCGGCACAGGCGCAGGTTCCCGTGCCCCCGGCGATCCTCCAGGCCGCACTCGGCGCCACCTTCGACCTACAGGTCGCCAATCTTGGGAAACAGGGCCTGATCGATCTCGACGGCGCCGCCGGGAAGCTGCAATTGCAGCTTCAGGCGCTTCTTAATCTCAAGCCGGGCGATACGGTCACCCTGCAATTGAACGGCCGGGGCCCTCAGTTGCAGTTCATCATCACCGCCATCAACGGCCAGAGCCCCGCCACCCTGATCCGTGCCTCGGCGACGCAATCCGCGCAGGCCGGAAGCCAAGGAACCGGCGGCGTTCTTCTGAACCTACCGCCGTTTGCCGAGGGCAACAGCCTGACCGCGACTCTCCTGCGCCCCGCATCGGGCTTTGCCGCGCCGACCCCGGGCACCGGCGGTCAACCGGGCGCCCTCGGCGGAACCGGCCAATCCGGCCCATCCCTGCCCGGCACCAATCCGGCCGCCGGCGCGCCGACAGCCGGACAAGCGCCCTTTGCCACACCGCAGACGCCCGGCACACCGGCGCCGGGCGCACCCGTTCTCGGCACGCCGCCGACGACAACATCCAGCGCCGTTCCCGGATCGCTGCCCACCGGGGCCGCGCCGACGTCGCAGACCTTGCCGGTCGGCACGCAATTCACGGTACAACTGACCGCCGTTCAGCCGCCACCGCCGGGGGGTGCCGCCGCGGTCACCCAAACCCAAGGCCCGACCCCGGCACTCGCGACCCTGGGCCAGACACTGACCGGGATCGTCACGGGCACCCAAGCGGGCGGTCAACCGATCGTCGAAACGGCGTTGGGCCCGATTACGCTGAACGGTGCCAACCCGCCGCCGGAGGGATCGCGGGTGGTGATGACGATCACCGGCGCACCTCTGCCCCCGGCGGCGCCGGAGCCGCTGCTCGATAGCCAGCAACTGACGCTGCGGCAATCACTGTTCCTGGATCGGCATTGGCCCGCCCTGGACGATGCCGTCGAGGAACTGGCACAGCACGCGCCCAACATGGCGCAGCATCTGCTGCAGACCGCGATGCCGCGCACCGACGCCAATATGACGACCAATATCCTGTTCTTTCTGACCGCCATGCGCGGCGGCGACGTTCGCTCCTGGCTGGGCGACGGGCCGACGCGGGTGTTGAACCGAATCAACCCGGGACTGGTCGACCGCCTGCAAGGGGATATCCGCCAGCTTTCCCGCCTGGCGGACGAGCCGGCAACCGGCGATTGGCGCACCTTGATGATCCCCATGTTGAACGGTCAGCAATTGGAGCAGATCCGCCTATTCACCCGCCCCCAGGAAGAAGACGATACCGAGGAAGGAAGCGGCAGGGGCACCCGGTTCGTCGTCGACATCACGCTATCCAATCTGGGCCATATCCAACTGGACGGGTTGATCGACACGGCACATCACCGCATGGATATGGTCGTCCGGTCGGACAACCACCTGCCGCCCGGCATGCGCAACGATATCCGCCACCTTTACGAACAATCGGGGGACATCACCGGCTATCGCGGCGGCGTCGGGTTTCAGGCGCAACCCGCAAACTTCATCGAAGTCACCCCACCCGCTCCGGTCAAGGGCGGTGTCGGCCTGAACGTCTGAAGGAACGCCCCGTCATGGATATCTGGCAGCGCCGCGCCATTCTGGATCCGGTCGAAAACCCGGATCGAAACATCGATTTCGTCTCATCCCTGGCGGGGGGAATCACGGCCTTCGGAGGCCGGCTGCGGGTGACGCTGCGCTACGTACCGGATGCCAAAACTCTCCAGCCCGCCCGCTTCACCGCCTACCTGGAAACGTTGGAATCCTTCGATTGGCCGTCGCATGAGAACCTCGCGACGACGATCCTGCAGGACGTCAGCAATGAATTGGTGCCGCGCTGGGTTCAGATCATCACCCATCAGGACGCCGGCGCCGACGGATCGCCCGAACACAAGGTGCTGGTCGAAGACCGCCAGCCGCAATGGAACAACGCGGCTCTGCTGGCCAATCTGGAATCTCTCTAGGAGTTCGACGAGAACGCTACGAACCCCGGGCCTGTCGGCGGCGGGCGGCCTCGCGGCGGTACAATTGTAGCCCCAGTTCGTCCAATTCCGCCTGTTCGCGGCGGGTTTCCTCGAGCTCTTCCTCTCGATTCCGAACCTCCTGGGCGACCTGATACTTCTTCAATTCCATAAAGGCATTGCCCAGGATTTCACGGGCTTCGGCGATTTCTCGTTCCTTCGCCCGGATCGCGTCGTCCAAGCGCTGGCGGCGATAACGGAACAGATTGTAATAAGCACCGAAGGTGATGCCCAGGTCGCCGGCCCCGGCCAGCGCCTGTTCGCGTTTCAATTCGTCTTCCAAATTGCGGACCTGCTCGTCCAGGTGATTGAGCTGGCGGATATGGTTGCCCAACTCCCGGCGCCGTTCGTCGACGGTCCATTCATGAAGGCGGATCAGGTTCTTGAGACCGGTTGCCATCCGTCGGTAATGCCTCTATCAGGGCCGCGTCACGCCGTGGGCGCGGCGTCGCCCGCACCCGGGGCCGGCATGTCGAGGGTTTCGGCCAACATCCGGTAACAGGTGTCCAGATCTGTAACCTCGCTGATTTCCTGGCCCAGGAAAGCCTCGATCGCGTCATAGTACTGGATCGCTTCATCGACTTGCGGGTCCGAGCCGCGGCGATACGCCCCCAGGCGAATCAGTTCGGCCATGTCCTCGTAAACCGACAGCAATTGCCGCGCGCGGGCGACCAACGCGTTCTGTTCCGGCGTGTTGCAGGCGGGCATGGTACGCGACACGCTGCGCAGGATGTTGATCGCCGGATAGCGGTTGCGCTCGGCAATCGCCCGATCGAGCACGACGTGCCCATCCAGGATACCGCGCACGGCATCGGCGACGGGTTCGTTGTGATCGTCGCCTTCGACCAGCACGGTAAATAGACCGGTCACATCGCCCTGGCCCTCTCGGCCCGGCCCCGCGCGCTCCAAAAGGCGCGGCAGCAGAGCAAAGACCGACGGCGTATACCCCTTGGAGGCCGGCGGCTCCCCCACGGCCAGGCTGATTTCCCGCTGCGCCATGGCGACGCGGGTGACCGAGTCCATCAGGCAGAGCACATTGGCGCCTTCGTCACGGAAGAATTCGGCCACGGCCATCGTCATGAAGGCCGCCTGACGGCGGACCAGCGGCGGTTCGTCCGAAGTCGCGACGACGACGACGGAACGTGCCAAGCCTTCCTCGCCCAAATGATCTTCGATGAATTCCCGGGCCTCGCGGCCGCGTTCACCGACCAGGCCGATGACCCCGACCTCGGCATCCGTATTGCGCGCCATCATCGACAGCAGCGTCGATTTGCCGACGCCCGAGCCTGCGAAGATACCCAGGCGCTGGCCACGGCAGCAGGTCAGGAAGGCATTCATGGCCCGCACACCGAGATCCAGCTTACCGCCCACGCGCGACCGTTCATGGGCCGGCGGCGGCACCGTATGGATTGGATAAGGATTGGCGCCGGTCGGCAGCGGCCCCTTGCCGTCGATCGGACGGCCGAAGGCGTCAATGACGCGCCCCAACCAGGCATGGACGGGATAGATCACCGGCTCGGACGCGCCGACTTCGACCCGGCACCCCATGCCGATGCCATCGACGGACCCGAACGGCATGACCAAAGCCTTGCCGTCGCGGAAGCCGACGACCTCGCAGGGCAGCGTCTGGCCATTCTTCGTGGTGATATCGCAATGGTCGGAAACGGAGACGGCGCCTTGCAGTCCTTCGACCTCGACCAACAGGCCGACGACGTTGGCGACGCGGCCGAAATGGGTCTCGCCCGTCTTCCGGTCGACCTCGTTCAGGATATCGTTGACGAAGGTGTACACGCGTGAAACCTGCGAATCCAAATGCCGTTTTTGTGACTTAACCATAGTATCGCCGCCAACAGTTGATGGAGTGTTAAACCCCTGCTGCATAACGAATTATTCATTCGGGCGGCGGGCAAACTTGCGCCGATTCGCACCGGAGGTTATGGTTAACAAAAGTTAATTACGCGGAATCCGCTTGTGTTCGGACCCGCCGATTCAAGGAGCCATTTCATGCGTGTTCTGTTGGTAGAAGACGATCCGTCGACCCAGAAAAGCGTCAAGATGATGCTTGAATCGGCCAATATGGTGGTCGACACCACGGATATGGGCGAAGACGGTCTCGAAATCGGCAAGCTCTACGACTACGACATCATCGTCCTGGACATCATGTTGCCGGACATGGACGGCTTCGAAGTCCTGCGGCGTTTACGCGATTCCCGGGTCAACACGCCGGTTCTGATTCTGTCGGGCCTGGGCGAGTCGGAAAGCAAGGTCAAAGGCCTGGGCTCCGGCGCCGACGACTACCTGACCAAACCCTTCAATAAGGAAGAGCTGATGGCCCGCATTCAGGCCATCGTCCGGCGTTCCCAGGGCCATGCCCAGTCGGTCATCGAGACCGGGCGCCTGATGGTCAACCTGGACACCCGCACGGTCGAAGTCGACGGACAGCCGATCCACTTGACCGGCAAGGAATACGGCATTCTCGAGTTGCTCTCTTTACGCAAGGGCACGACCCTGACCAAGGAGATGTTCCTCAATCACCTTTACAACGGCATGGACGAGCCGGAATTGAAGATCATCGACGTTTTCATCTGCAAACTGCGGAAGAAGCTGTCGACCGCGACGGGCGGCGAGAACTACATCGAAACCGTCTGGGGCCGGGGCTATGTCCTGCGCGATCCGGAACCGGAACAGAAGCAGGCCGCCGCGGGCTGAAACTTTCGCCTCAGTTCGAACAGTAATCATCAATGCACAAGAGGCGGGTCACCCCGCCTCTTTCGCATTCCGCATTCCGTATTTTCAGTGGGAAGAGCCTGCCCCGGGCGTTACTTTCCCGTCAGGGCATAGACACCCCGTTGCCCCGCCACCGGCGCGAACTTGTCGGAAACACCCAGTACCGTTTCCGCACCGCCCAGGAACAGCATGCCGTAATCGGGCATCAGCTTGGAAATTTCCTCCAGAACCTTGCCCTTGGTCGGCTGATCAAAATAAATCAGCACGTTGCGGCAGAACACCACATCGAAATGGCCGAGCGCGGTCAGGCTGTCCAACAAGTTGTAGTACTTGTACTGAACCATCGAGCGGATTTCCGGCTTGATCTGCCATTGGTCATCCTGCTTGTCGAAATACTTGACCAACAGCGTGATCGGCAGGCCGCGCTGCACCTCGAACTGGGAATAGAGCCCCTGTTCGGCCTTCTTCAAGACCTGGCGGGAAATATCCGTGCCGATGATCTCGATCTTCCAACCGGCAAGCTTGGCGGCTTCTTCCTTGAGGATCATCGCCAGCGAATAGGGCTCCTGCCCGTTCGACGCGGCGGCGCACCAGATGCGTAACGACTTCTTGGCAGCGCATTTTTCCAAAACATGCGGTAGGACGTGGTCCTTGAACATGTCGAAGGGTTTGATATCGCGGAAGAAAAACGATTCGTTCGTCGTCATCGCCTCGGTGACTTCGACGATCAACGCCTCGTTATTGGTTTTGCGGATTTCCGCAATCAACTCCTCCACGCCCTTGATGTTGTGGGCGCGCGACACCGGCATCAGGCGGCTTTCCAGAAGATACGCCTTGTCTTCGTTGAGGACCAAGCCCGAGCGCTGCTTGAGCATAGTCGACATGAATTGGAAATCCTCCGGTTTCATGCCGCCCTCGTCCGCAATTTATTCATGACATGGGGCCCCAGATCATTGAGCGGCAACACCGCTTCGCAAAGCCCCGCCGTGGCGACCGCCCCCGGCATTCCCCAGACGACGCTGGTCGCTTCGTCCTGCGCGACGACCGTGCCGCCGGCTTCGACGACGGCCTTGCCGCCGTCACGCCCATCATGGCCCATACCGGTCAGGATGACCGCCAAGACGGCCCCGCCGAACTCGCGGGCCAGAGACCTCAGCATGGGATCGACAGCCGGCCGGCAGAAGTTCTCCGGCGGGTCCTGATTGGTCCGAACGACCATGCCCGCGCCGGATTTCTCGACCGTCATGTGATAGTTCCCCGGCGCCACGTAGATATGGCCGGACTGCAACGCCTCGCCGTCCTTGGCTTCCGTACAGGGCCATCCGCTGGCCTTGGCGATATGTTCGGCCAGGATCGTCGTAAACGTCGCGGGCATATGCTGGGTGACGACCACGGGCATGTTGATTTCCGGGCGCACATCCTTGAAGAACTGGAACAGAGCCTGCGGCCCACCGGTCGAACTGCCGACGGCCAGAATGCGCGGCCGGGACGCCCCGGCGCCGCGCAATTGCACGGGCTTGTCGTAAAGGGGCTTGGCCACCTTGGCCGGCGCGGCCCCCGGTGCGGGCGCCGCGGGGCGCGTTGCCTGGGCGGCGGCCGGGGTCGACGGCGGGCGCCGGTCGACCAGACCTAGTTGGCGAATTTTCTCGAGAAGCTCGTGTTTGAACACGTCACCGCCGGAAATTTCGCGCGTCGCCGTCGGTTTCGGCACGTAATCCGCGGCACCGGCTTGCAAGGCGCGCAAGCTGATGTCGGCGTTCTTCTCGGTCAGGGTCGAGGCCATGATGATCTTGACGTCGGGTTTGGCCGCCAACAGCAAGGGAATGGCGGTCAGACCGTCCATCACCGGCATC
Organism: Rhodospirillaceae bacterium; assembly: GCA_002696205.1. Lineage (GTDB taxonomy): Bacteria > Pseudomonadota > Alphaproteobacteria > Rhodospirillales > Casp-alpha2 > UBA1479. The sequence continues at coordinate 14,487 of NZRL01000120.1, forward strand.
TCGATATCGAGAATGATGACGTCCACCGGCTGTGTTTTCAGCCGGTCCACCGCCATCTGGCCGTTGCCGACGGACGCAGCAACGCGCAGACCGGGTTCACCCTCGATCATTCGCGCGATCAAGCCGCGGATGACGGCAGAATCGTCGACCAACATGACGCGGACTTCGTCACTCGTCATCCGTTACCCCTTATCGCTCCGCGATAGATCACGTCTGCCGTCCTTGCGACCGGCAGCCGGTTAAAGAAGACCGACCTGCGAGAACTTCCCCTGAATGATCTCGCTGTCGAAAGGTTTCATGATGTACTCGTTCGCACCGGCTTCGATCGCTTCCTGGATATGCTGGATATCGTTCTCGGTGGTACAGAACACGACGATCGGGCCGCCGCCGCCCGGAAGGGCGCGCAATTCGCGCAGAAATTCGATCCCGCTCATGACCGGCATATTCCAGTCGAGCAAAACCGCATCGGGCAGGCTTTCCTTGCAGGAATCGAGTGCCTGCTGCCCGTCGGCCGCCTCGCGGGTTTCGAATTTCAATTCTTCCAGGATTTTCCGGGCGACCATCCGGATTACTTTCGAGTCATCGACGATCAGACAGGATTTCATGAGTCCACCCGTAGTTATGCGTTTCTACAGCGTCCGTGCCATTGAACCCGGCTAAGGTCATCTTCCGGACTTACCTGCCACTCTTGAGCCTGGCCTTACCGGGAGATTCCCCGGCTCGACCACAGCCCAGACAGGTCTGGATACCAGGACTATACGCGATTTCGCAACTAACAACCGCGCATCGTCCAATTATCTGCCGCCCCAATCGCCCTTCGGGTTCAATCGGCGCCGCCCGCTGCCGCCCCGGCCACGGTCTGCGCCAGGCTGGACACCAACGCTTCACGATCAAACTTGGCGACATAATCGTTGAACCCGGCGTCGCGGCCTCGTTCGAAATCGGCGGATGTCGCATGCGCCGACAGCGCCACCATCGGCACCTTCTCCCAGGATCCGCCCCGGCGCACCTCATTGGCGAATTCGAAACCGTTCATACCCGGCATTTCGATATCGGAAATGATCACGTCAAAGGCGGCTCCGCGGTCGCGCATGTCGAGCGCCGCCTGGGCGCTGTCCAGGGCCGTGACCTGCCATCCGGCGACCGACAGAAGCGGCGCCAAAAGGTTGCGGAAGAACGGGCTGTCGTCGATCAACAGGGCCCGGCGGCGACCGCTCGGCCCGGCTTCCAGGGCCGCTTTCTCGGCCGAACCGAACCAGTCGGAGAACGCCTGGGTCAGGAAATAGCCGGCGTCGATCACGTCCGTCGCCTTGCCGGCGATGACGGCGCTGCCGATCAGGCCCGGCAGATCGGTCTTGAGCTCGATCTTCAAACGATCGTCGACGATATCGACGATCTCGTCCACGACCAGCCCCATGGAGCGCTCACGATCGGTGAACACCAGGATCGGCTGGCGCCCGCTTTCCTTGAACTGATGGCCCGGCGAGAACGGGATCAACGGCATCAGCTGCTCGCGATACTGGACCATGACCTGGCCGTGCGAGGTCTCCGTCTCCGCCATGTCGACTTCTTCCAGGCGTGCGACCAGCGCCAGCGGCACGGCCTTGAGCTCCGGCCCACCGGCGCGGAAGACCAGCAACGAGGTCGTTTCTTCGTCCGTCGAGACGGCCTGAATGTCGGCTTCCGAACGATGTTCCGTGTCCATTTCGCCCGCCGCTTCCGCGATGCCGTTGGGATCCAGGATCATGATGACGCTGCCGTCGCCCAGGATCGTGTTCCCCGAATAGAAGGTGATGTCGCGCAGGATCGGCGCCACCGGTTTCACGACGATTTCCTCGGTATCGAACACACGGTCGACGATGATGCCGAAGGTGTTGGAGCCGACTTGCGTGACGACGATGAAGACTTCCTCGTCACCCTTGATCGCGTCGGCGACCAAGGCGTCGGTCGTCTTGGGTTCGTCCGAAGCCTCCACCGGAGCCGCCCCCGCGCCGTTGCCGGCGGCAGGCGCCGCGGGCTCCTGCAGGCGCAGCAACTCGCGCAGAGAGATCAGCGGCAACAACCGATCGCGCAGGCGCAACACGGCTGATTCGTTGATCATCTCGATGGCGTTTTCCGAATGGGCCGAGGCGCGCACCAGTTCCAGGACGCTGATCTGCGGGACCGCGAAGCGTTCGCCGGCACATTCGACGATCAACGCGGAAACGATGGCCAGGGTCAGCGGGATCTTGATCGTGAAGGTCGATCCCTTGCCCGGGGTGGTCTTCAGTTCGACCGTCCCGCCGATTTTTTCGATGTTGGTGCGGACCACGTCCATGCCGACGCCGCGGCCGGATACGTTGGTGATCTTTTCCGCCGTCGAGAACCCGGCCTTGAAAATGAACATCCCGACCTGCTGATCGGTCATGCCTTCCAGGTCGGCCTCGGTCGTCAGACCGTTTTCCAGCGCCTTCTGCTTGATGCGCGCGATATTCAGGCCGCGACCGTCATCGGCGATCTCGATGATGATGTGGCCACCTTCATGGAAGGCGTTGAGCGTGATGGTGCCGGTTTCCGGCTTGCCCACTTCCTTTCGGCCCTCGATGTTCTCCAGACCGTGGTCGGCCGAGTTACGCACCATATGGGTCAGCGGATCCTTGATCAGCTCCAGGACCTGACGGTCCAATTCCGTTTCCGCGCCCAGCATGACCAGTTCGATCTTCTTGCCCGATTCAACGGCCAGATCGCGGACGATCCGCGGCAGCTTGGCCCAAGCATTGCCGATCGGCTGCATACGGGTCTTCATCACGCCTTCCTGCAGGTCGGTCGTGATGTGCGACAAGCGCTGCAGGGGCACGGTGAATTCGCTGTCGTCCAAACCGCGCACCATCTGCAAAAGCTGGTTGCGGGTCAGGACCAGTTCGGAGACCAGGGTCATCAGGTCTTCCAGAACATCGACGTTGACGCGGATGCTCGACGCAGCGACACCGGCACCACCGCCACCGCCTGCCTTTGCGGCATCCTTCTTTTCGGCTTCCTTGGACGGCGCCGGGGCGGGCACGCCGCCCTTGGCCGCTTTCTCCGCCTCGCGTTCCTTTTCCATTTCGGCCTTCAATTCGGCCTCCGTTGCCGCGCGCGCGCCGGCGGCGGTCGCGGCCTCAACCTCGGCCAGAAGTTCCTGAGCGACCGGTGCGCCGTGCTCGTTGGTCGCGGGCATCGCTGCCATGGCGGCTTCGGCCTCGCGTTCGGCGGCAAGTTCGGCATCCAGTTCTTCCTGGGAAGCCCCCTTGATGCCGGCGGCGGCGGCGGCCTCGACCTCGGCCAACAGTTCGGCCGCGACCGGGGCCCCGAATTCGTTGGTCGGCGTCGCGCCGCCGGACGCGGCGGGCTCAGCCGCGGGCGCCGGTTCTTCGGCGGGCGCGGCAGGCGCGGCAGCCGCGGAAGCGGACGGGCCGCCTTCCGCATAGGCGTTCAGCGCGTCGATCAATTCCTGGTCGTCGCCTTCCGGCTCTTGGCCGGTTTCTTCAAGCTGACCCAGAAGGTCGCGCACGCAGTCGAGACATTTGAGAATGAGCGTCACCGCTTCGGGCGTGACTTCCAGTTCGCCATCGCGGAATTTGCCAAGGACGTTCTCACCCGCGTGGGCGACCGATTCAAGCCGCGGCAGGCCGAGAAACCCGCACGTCCCTTTGATGGTGTGAACCAGGCGGAAGATGTTGCCGAGGATTTCCTTGTTATCCGGCTCCTGTTCGAATTTGACCAATTCGACGTCGAGGACCGCAAGGTTTTCCGACGTCTCCGTCAGGAATTCGGTAAGAAGGTCATCCATTTGTGCAACTCCCTGGGGCGGGCACCCCGTTATCCGGTCCCTATGTCAGCCCCCATGCAAGAGCGGTGCCGACATTTCGTTGGTGTGACGTCACAAAGACGCGTCGCACCGGCGACCTGACCCGAAAACGGGCCCGCGGCGCGACATGTCTCCTGACGGAGAAATCTAAGGCTCGGAAATTAAACCAAAACCCCTCCGGGGCGGCAAATGATTTAAAGCTGAAATAGCTATATCTGATGGCCTATAGACCAAGGTATGCCCCAACCCTACACCATCCAATACCAGGCGAGTTTAGGAATTGCGTCTATGCAATTTTATCGTTTGGAAACAAGGCCATAAATTGAATCTCATCGTCCGTTTCCTGGGACGTTTCGATCCGCCCCCCTTCGGTCTGCGCCAAATGCTGGGCGAAATAGGCATGAACGTTGCGCGCGGTCAGATCGTCCTCGCCGCCCGCCATTTCCAACCCGGCCGCCATATCCGGCTTCAGAACCGCCCCTTGCCCCGCGGCGCCAACGGCCAGACCGACACCTTCGGGCAGGGCCGCCGAGTGAACGGTCACGGTGCCGCCGCGCGGCAGGCTTTCCGACGCCAATAAGATCATCAGCAGCAGAACCTTTCCGACACCGGCGGCCAAACTGTCCGGCGCGTGGCTGCTTTCCGGCCACGCGACCGTCGCCTTACCACCCGCCAACATCTCCTCGGCCAATTCGCGGGCCTCGTTGAGGCTAAGCGTGCCGACCGCCGACGCCTTGCCCCCGGCGGCACCGAAGGCGATCCGGAAAAACGCCAGGCGGCGAGTCACTTCGGCGGCGCTGGAGGTCACGAGGTCCAGGGCGTCGCCGTCCAGGTCGCCTTCTTCAGCCAATTCCAGACCCGCGTTGACCGCACCGGCCGGGCCGACGAGATCGTGGCATAGGCGCGAACAGAGCAATTGCGCCAAACGTAGGTCGTTGCTCATGGGACCTCCTTGTTCCTTTGCCGGGCATCCCTCGCGTCGGGCGCGAGAGGTCCGGCCCCCTGCCCCGACTATTGCTGAGCCCCCGGCACCACACAAGGGGCAAGACCCGGTTTCCCCGGGCGGCACCGACAGGTTACCCTGGGGTTGTCGCGGGCCCGGCGGGACAATGGGAATGCCCAACGGGGCCTGGGGGAATGCCCAACGGGGCCTGGGGGAATGCCCAACGGGGCCTGGAAGACGATGTCGTGCTTACGGGGACCGGCACGGGTGGAAAATCGCCTTTTCCGCGCTTCACGTCCGCCGACGATCATGGTATAGAAACGCTGTGGTATACCAAATGCCACATCCAATTAAGAAGAAACGGCCCGGCAAACATCCAAAGAGAATTCGGTCCGCGAACCGAACCGTTTAACGACACCATCTCCCCGGTTGCGCCACGCCCGCCTGCCCGGCCCAGCGCAGCCCGGCCACGACCCCGCGCAAGACCGGGGCGCCGTTAAACAAGCTAGGAGGATTCCCGTATGTCCATCGCCACCGCGCAGAAAGGCCGCCGCCGAAACCGTGCCGGTTTCCTGAAGGGCCGCCAGATCACGGATCAGGCCGTCGACGAC
>NZRL01000121.1 GCA_002696205.1 Rhodospirillaceae bacterium
CCCGCCATGATCGTCAGGTTCCCGGCCTCGGCCCCCAGGGTGCCGCCGGAGACGGGGGCGTCCACGTATTCGGCGCCCAGTTCCTCGGCCTTGGCGGCCAGCATGCGGGTGACCAGCAGTTTCGACGTGCCCATGTCGATGATCAGCTTGCCCTGGACATTGGCGGCGAACACACCGTCCTCGCCGGACAGGACTTTCTCCAGGGCGGGCGTGTCGGACAGCATGCAGATGACGACGTCGGATTTCTCCGCCGCGTCCTTGGGGCTGGTCGCCGGTGTCATGCCTTCGGCCGCCAATTCCTCGACCGCGCCTTGCGACCGGTTGTGGACGACCAGGGTCGCCCCGGCGGCTTTCAGGTTGCGCGCCATGGGCTTGCCCATCAATCCTAAGCCGATAAATCCGACGCTCGTGCCCGCAAGGTTGGTCATCCGGATAACTCCCTTTTATATTGTCAGCGCACCCGTTATGGGAGGGCGGCACGACGCCGGTCAAGTTCCGTTAAGCGAACACGGCGTCTCTTTTTGTTCGGAGATTTCATGGAACCGGTCATTAACGTCGTCCTGCCCGTTTTCGCGATCATCCTGTCGGGGTATATCGCCGGCCGTGCCGGGGTCATGGGCCCGGCATCGACGGATGCGCTCAACCGCTTCGTCTATTACGTGGCGCTGCCGGTCCTGTTGGGCCATTCCATGGCGCGGGTCGATGCCGCGACAATCTTCGATCTGCCCTTCATCTTCGCCTATATCGGCGGCTGCGCGGTGACCTTCGCCGGGGCCTATTTCCTGTCGCGTCTGGCGTTCAAGAACGACATGGCGCAATCGTCGCTGTTCGCCATGGTCTCGATGTTCGCGAATACGGGCTACATGGGCATTCCGTTGGCGATCGTCGCCTTCGGGCCCGATACGGCCCTGCCGGCGGCCATCGCCACGGTGTTCCAGACGCTGGTATTCATCGCCGTCGCGGAAGTGCTTGTCGCGGCGGGCCGAAGCCAGGGCACGGGCCAGGCCTTGGCCAAGGTCTATATCGATTCCCTCTGGGGTCTGCTGAAAAGTCCCCTGTTCATCGGCTGCGCGATCGGCATGGGCTGGTCGCTGTCGGGTCTGAAAATTCCCGTGCCGGTCGATACCTATGCCACCGTTCTGGGGGCGGCGGCCGGGCCGGGGGCGCTCTTCGCGCTGGGCCTGTTCCTGGTCGGCAAGCCGATATCGGAAGGCATCGGCGAGGTCTCGGTCATGGTCGCGATCAAGCTGTTGGTTCATCCGGCGGTGACCTGGGTGCTGGGCGCCTATGTCTTCGACGTGCGCCTCGATTGGCTGATCGTTCTGGTCATGCTGGCTGCCTTGCCGACGGGGGCCAGCTGCTTCGTCCTGGCGCAGCAGCAGAACATCTACATCCGCCGCACTTCGTCGGTGACCTTGTTCTCGACTTTGGTCGCGTTGCTGACCATCGGCGCCTTCTTCGCCCTGCCACAGGTCGCGGACGCGCTACAGCCCTAGTCCTGCTCCGGGGAGTCCGAGAGGAACGCCTTCACCTGGGCGACGGCCTCGCTGAGGCCCAGGCGCTGGATTTCCACGTCTTCCGGGAAGGCGGCGGCCAGGCGGGTCGGCAGGGCCCGGTCCAGCATCACGAAAACCCCCCGGTCGCCCGCCCGGCGGATCAGCCGCCCGAAGGCCTGTTTCAGTTTCAGGCGCGTCAGAGCCTCGTCGAATTCGCGTCCGCCGAAGGCGCCCCGCCGGGCCTTGTGCAGGATGTCCGGGCGCGGCCAGGGCACCCGGTCGAAGACGATCAGGCGCAGCGACCGGCCCGGCACGTCGACCCCATCCCTGACGGCATCGGTGCCGAGCAGGCAGGCGTCTTCCTCGGCCCGAAAGATATCGATCAGCGTGCCGGTATCCAGGGCATCGACATGTTGGGCGTAAAGCGGAATATCCCGGTCTTCCAGCGGCCCGGCGATGCGCTGGTGCACGGCGCGCAGCCGGTTGATCGCCGTGAACAGGCCGAGCGCCCCGCCGCCCGCCGCCAGGAACAATTCGCGGTAAGCGGCGGAGACCTGATCCGGCGAATTGCGGTTGACGTCGCCGACCACCAGCACGCGGGTCTGCTTGCCGTAATCGAAGGGCGAGGGCACGGCGACATGTTGCGCCGGGCGGGTCATGTGAACGGCGCCTGTGCGGGCGGACGCCTGGGGCCAGCCGTCGCCGTCCGGGTCGCGGTCGTCGTTGGTGATGTCGCGCAGCGTCGCCGAGGTCACCAGCACGCCGTGGGCTTCCGACGCCACCTGTTCGGCGAAGGGTTCCGTCGGGTCGACGTAATGGCGGTGAAAGGCGACGTCGACCTCGCGCCCGAAGGACCGTTCGACCGCGAACCAGTCGACGAAGGTCTCCGGCGTTTCCGAATTCAGCGCCTTCAGCATGTCGCGCCAGGCGGCGATCTGGGTCAGGCCCCGGCGCTCCAGCGACCGGGCGACGGCCTCGACGCGGTTGCGGGTCTGGGTGTCCAGGTTGTCGGCCTCGTCGTCCAGCTTCGCCGCCAGGCGCTGCACCAGATCGCCCATGGGCTTGCCCAGTTTGGCGAGGGCGCCTTCCAAATCCCCGGCGGCGGCGATCAGGCCGTCGGTCGCCGGATGCGGCTCGCATTCGATGGAATAGCCCGCGTCGGCGTCCTCGGCCCGCGCCAGAACCTGCGACCGCAGGCGGGCGAGGAAATCCTCCGCCGGGCCGCGCGGCGCGCCCTCGATCCGCTGGCGCCAGCCGGGGCCGGGCAGGGCGCGGGCGGCGGCCAGGACGGCGTCTAGCGACTCTTGCGCCTTGTCGTCGTCGGAGATCAGATCCTCGATCCGTGCCCGCAGGCCGCGCGACCGCGACCGCTGGCCCTCCTCCGCACCGATCAGCCAGCGCCGCAAATCCGCCGTCTCGAACCCGGACAGGTGCGCGGAAAAGGCGCCGTCGGCGGCGCTGAAGATATGGTGGCCTTCGTCGAAGACATAGCGCAGCGGCAGGCCGCCCGCGTCGTCCGATCCGATCCCGCCGAGCGCGGCCTGGATCATCACCAGGGCATGGTTGGCGACGACGATCTCGGCATGCTTGGCGCGGCGCTGCGAGCGTTCGATGAAGCATTTTCCGTAATGGGCGCAGGCGGCGTAGACGCATTCACCGCGCGTATCCGTCAGGTCCGTGGTCAGCCCCGTGCCCATCAGATCGGCCAGCCAGGCCGGGAAATCGCCGCCGACCATGTCGCCGTCGCGGGTCGCCAATGCCCATCGCGCCAACAGACCCAGCGCGATGGCGTCGCGCCCCGGGTTCTGCAGGGATCGGTTGAGGGCCTCTTCGTAGTTCAGGATGCAGAAATAGTTCTCCCGCCCCTTGCGGACGACGACCTTTTGTTCCTTCTCGACCGCATCGGGATAGAGCCGGTCCAATTCCGCATCCAACTGCCGCTGCAGGTTGCGGGTGAAGGTCGAAATCCAGACGGTGCCCTGGTTCTTCTGGGCCCAGACACTGGCCGGCGCGATATAGCCCAGCGTCTTGCCGACGCCGGTCCCGGCCTCGGCCAACACAAATCGGGGCTCGCCCGCCCGGTCGCGGGGCAGGAAGGCGGCGGCGGTCCCGGCGGCGTAATCGGCCTGTTGCGGGCGCTGTTCCGATCCGCGGCCCAGCAGCACGGCCAGTTGCCCGCGCGCCTCCTGGGCGGAAACGGCGGCGTTGCCGGGCGGCGGCGGCGGGGCTTCGTCTTCCCATTCCGGCAGGCGCTGCCAGATCATCAGGCCGCGCCGGGTCGAGGTCGAATGCGGTTCTTCCCCGGCCCCCAGGGCGGCCAGCACGACCGGCGCCCAGGGCCAGCCGCCCCGGCCCATGGACCAGGCGATGGCGGCGCTGTCGCCGCGCCCTTCCTGGCCCAATTCGGCCAACAGCCGGTCGGTCGCCAGGATCAGGGTTTCGGCCTCGGCTTCGTGGGTCGACGGCAAAGGCAGGTTCATGGCCTCGGCCAGGCCGCGCGGCGTCGGCAGGCAGAATTTCGCCGGGCGGCAGAAGGCGAAGAGTTCGAGAACGTCCAGCGCCCGCATGCCCTGCAGATGCAGGCGCCGGGCCGTCGCCTTGGCATGACAGACCAGAACCGGGCCGGCGGCGCGGACGCGCCGGGCGGCCTCCGCCGGGTCCAAATTTTCGATCTCGCCTTCGCCGCTCAACCATGCGCAATGGCGCACGCCCGCCACCAAGGCGGGCACGTCGCGAAGCTGCGGAAAGGGATTGCCCGCCGTGGTCACGACGGGGATGCGCCCGAGGTCAGGGCGGCGAAAATGGGGGGCCTGCGAATCATCGCGCCATGATGCTGGACCGGTCGACCCTTGCCAACAGGACTTGTTCGAAATCCGGCGATTTCGGCAGGTGGCCGGGGCGGCCGGACATATCCGACCGCCCCGGCTGTCCTGGGTTTATGTGTTAGGCCGCGTCGGCCGTGCGTTTCTCCCAAACGTAGGCTTTGAACGCGTCGTCGACCGGCGTTTCCGCGAGGTGGTTGGTGTAGTTCGACATCACTTTCTGGGCGACGCCCAGGATGACTTCCAAGACCTGGCGTTTGGTGAAGCCGGCATTGAGAAAGGCGCGGACGTCCGCTTCGGCCACGTCGCCGCGCCCGCGTACGACCCGCAAGGTGAAGGCCCGTAGGGCTTCCAGCCGGGCATCGGGCAGTGGCGTTTCGTCGCGCAGAGCGTTGGTGATGGCGTCGTCCACCTTCATCGCCTTGGCGATGCCCGTATGGGCCGGAACGCAATAGTGGCAGTTGTGTTCGACGTTGACGGTCTGCCAGACGACCGTCAATTCGTCGTTGGTGAACGATGTCTGCGTCTGAAACAGGTTGTGAAGATGCTTGTAGCCGTCGAGCAGGGCCGGTGCTTCGGCCATGACGCGGTGCAGGCCCGGAATGAAGCCGAAGCTTTTTTCCGATGCCGCCAGATGTTCGCGGCTATCGGCCGGTGCGCTTTCTAGGGAATGGATGGTTAGGTCGCTCATGGGGTCGTCCTTTCGCTGAAAATTGAGTGATTGCTCAAAAAACATGCTTGGTCGTACCTTGCGCTTCGCGGCCATTCAAGATAATTATTGAGTGTTCGTTCAAAAATATGTGAGGAGCCCGTCCTTGGCACGCAAAGCGTCATACGATCTGCCTGAAGTTCGGCAAAAGGCCCTGGATCTGTTCTGGGCCAAGGGGTTCCGCGGGACGTCGTTGAAGGATCTCGAGAACGCTCTCGACATGCGTCCGGGGTCCATTTATGCGGCCTTCGGCTCGAAGGAGAATTTGTATCAGGACACGCTTGCGCTTTACGCCGAAACCATCCGTCAGGATTTCGAACAAACGATGGCGGCGGCGCCATCCGCCCTTTCCGGGGTTGCGGCCTACGTTCGCGGCCTCGGGGCCGCGGCCGGTGGCAATCCGCCGTTGCGTTCCTGCATGTTGGTCAAGACGATGCTGGAAACGCCGGACGACGACATCGATCTGCGGGGACAGGCCGAATCGTTGATCGACAAGATGGAGGCCGCGTTCGTCGAAGTTTTCCGCAAGGCGCAGGAGGCCGGGGAAATCTCCGCCGATCGTGAACCGGCCGGTCTCGCACGCCGTCTGTTGGCGGAAATCGTCGGCCTGCGGGCTTATGCCGAACGCCGGGACGTCGCGGCCAACGTCGCTTTGCTGGCTGATGAGATCGCCTACGATATCGAGAGCCTTGCCGTCACATAGGCCGTAGCGGCGCGGCGAGGCTCGGAGCCCCCTACCGGTCGTAGGACAGGTTCGGCGCCAGCCAGCGTTCCATGATCTCGACATCCATGCCCTTGCGTTGGGCATAGTCCTCGACCTGATCCTTGGAAATCTTGCCCAAGCCGAAATACTGGCTCTGCGGATGGGCGAAGTAGAAGCCCGAAACGCTGGAGGCCGGCAGCATGGCGAAGCTGTCGGTCAGGTTGATGCCGGTGTTGTTTTCGGCCTCCAACAAATCGAACAGCTTGCGCTTTTCCGTATGGTCGGGGCAGGCCGGATAGCCGGGGGCCGGGCGGATGCCGCGGTATTTTTCGCGGATCAGCTCGTCATTGCCCAGCTCTTCCTCGGCGGCGTAGCCCCAGAATTCCTTGCGCACGCGTTCATGCATGCGCTCGGCGAAGGCTTCCGCCAGACGGTCGGCCAGGGCTTTCAGCATGATGTCCGAATAGTCGTCGTGGACGGCCTTGAACTCGGCCAGTTTGGATTCGATACCAAGGCCAGCGGTCACGGCGAAACCCCCGATATAGTCCGCCTTTCCGCTGGCCTTGGGCGCGATGAAGTCAGCCAGGCAGAAATTCGGCCGCTTGGCATCCTTCTTCATCTGTTGGCGCAGGAAGCTGAGCGTCGTCAGAACCTCCTTGCGGGTGTCGTCTGTGTAAATCTCGACGTCGTCGCCAACGCTGTTGGCCGGGAAGAACCCGATCGCGGCACGGGCCGAGACCCATTGTTCCCCGACGATCTGCTGCAGCATGGCGTCGGCGTCCTTTTTCAGGTTCCGCGCCGCTTCGCCGACGGTTTCGTCCTCCAGGATCGCCGGATAAGTGCCCGACAGTTCCCAGGTGCGGAAGAACGGCGTCCAATCGATACGCGTCGTCAACTCGGCCAGATCGTAGTCTTCGAAGACCTTGATCCCGGTGAAGGTGGGCGTGGGGGGCGTGTAATCCTCCCAATCGGCCTGGAACGCATTGGCCCGGGCATCGGTGACGGTGGTCTGGTTGTCGGCCTTGGACCGGCCCGCGTGTTTGTCGCGGATGTCGTTGTAGTCGTTGGCGACTTCGGTGACGTAATTGTCCTTGAGGCTGTCCGACAGCAAGTTCGACGCGACGCCGACGGCGCGCGACGCATCCAGCACGTGGACGACGGGCCCGTCGTAATTGGGCGCGACCTTGACGGCCGTGTGGACCTTGGACGTCGTGGCGCCGCCGATCAGCAGCGGCAGGTTCATCTCCTCGCGCTTCATCTCGCGGGCGACGGTGACCATTTCTTCCAAGGACGGCGTGATCAGGCCCGACAGGCCGATGATGTCCGCTTTCTCTTCCTTGGCGACTTCCAGAATTTTCTGGTAGGGCACCATGACGCCCAGGTCGACGACGTCGTAGTTGTTGCACTGAAGCACCACGCCGACGATGTTCTTGCCGATGTCGTGGACGTCGCCCTTGACCGTCGCCATGACGATCTTGCCCTTGGCGCGGTTGTCGCCGGAGGCCGCCTTCTCCTTTTCCAGATACGGCATCAGATAAGCCACGGCCTTTTTCATGACGCGGGCCGATTTGACGACCTGCGGAAGGAACATCTGACCCGATCCGAACAGATCGCCGACCACGTTCATGCCGTCCATCAGGGGCCCTTCGATGACTTCCAAAGGCTTGTCGAACTGCTGGCGGGCTTCCTCGGTGTCTTCGTCGATGTAATCGGCGATGCCGTTGACCAGGGCATGGGCAAGGCGGTCGGCGACCGGCTTCTCGCGCCAGCTGAGGTCTTCCTTCTTGGCCTTGGCCTGACCCTTGACCGAATCGGCCTTGTCGACCAATTCTTCCTGCGCTTCCTTGCGGCGGTTGAGAACCACGTCCTCGACCAGTTCGCGCAGGTCTTCCGGAATATCGGCATAGACCGTCAGCTGTCCGGCGTTGACGATGGCCATGTCCAGGCCCGCCTTGATCGCGTGATACAGGAAGACCGAATGCATGGCCTCGCGCACGGCGTTGTTGCCGCGGAACGAGAACGACATGTTCGACAGCCCGCCCGAGGTATGGACGTAAGGCAGCGTCTCCTTGATCGTCTTGACGGCGGCGATGTAGTCCTTGGAGAAATTGTCGTGCTCATCGATCCCGGTGGCGATCGGGAAGATGTTGGCGTCGAAGATGATATCCGCCGCCGGGAAGCCGACTTCCTCGGTCAGGATCTTGTAGGACCGGGTGCAGATCTCGACCATGCGGTCGTAGTTTTCCGCCTGGCCCGTTTCGTCGAAGGCCATGACCACGACGGCGGCGCCGAAGCGCATGATTTCCTTGGCCTGTTCGATGAATGGCTCTGGCCCTTCCTTCAGGCTGATCGAATTGACCACGCCCTTGCCCTGAATGCAGCGCAGGCCGGCCTGCAGGATCGACCATTTGGAGCTATCGACCATGATCGGCACGCGCGAGATATCGGGCTCGGCGGCGATCAGGTTGAGGAAGGTCGCCATGGCTTTCTCGCCGTCCAGCATGGCGTCATCCATGTTGACGTCGATGATCTGGGCGCCGTTCATGACCTGTTGGCGGCCGACCTCCAATGCTTCGGCGTAATCGCCGTCGCGGATCAGGCCCGCGAATTTGGCGGAGCCCGCGACGTTGGTGCGCTCGCCGACGTTCACGAAACCGGTGGTATCGTCGAAGGTCAGCGGCTCCAACCCCGACAGGCGCAGCATGTGGTCGTCTTCGACCGGCTTGCGCGGCGTGATGCCGGAAACCGCCTCGGCGATGGCCTGGATATGCTCGGGCTGGGTGCCGCAGCAGCCGCCGACGATGTTGATCAGGCCCGAACGGGCGAAATCGGCCAGATGCTTGGCCATGTGTTCGGGCGTGTCGTCGTATTCGCCGAATTCATTGGGCAGGCCCGCGTTGGGATAGACCGAGACATAGGTCGACGCGGCGGTCGACACGGCCTGCACGTGCGGGCGCAATTCCTCGACGCCCAAGGCACAGTTGAATCCGATGGAGACCGGATCGGCATGGGCGACGGAGTTGTAGAAGGCTTCCGCCGTCTGGCCCGACAGGGTCCGGCCCGAGGCATCGGTGATCGTGCCCGAGATCATCAGCGGCCAGCGCCGGCCGACGTCGTCGAAGAATTTCAGGATCGCGTAGATCGCCGCCTTGGCGTTCAGCGTATCGAAGATCGTTTCCAGCAACAGCAGATCGCAGCCGCCGTCGGTCAGGCCGCGCACGGCCTCCGTATAGGCTTCGACCAGTTCGTCGAAGGTGACGTTGCGGAAGCCGGGATCGTTGACGTCCGGCGAGATCGAGGCCGTGCGGTTGGTCGGGCCGAGGGCACCCGCGACGAAGCGCGGCTTGTCCGGCGTCTTGGCCGTCCATTCGTCGACGTGCTTGCGGGCCAGGACCGCGCCTTCGTAGTTCAGCTCGTAGACCAGGGATTCCATGCCGTAATCGGCCTGGGCGATCGAGGTCGAGTTGAAGGTGTTGGTTTCCGTCACGTCGGCGCCGGCGGCCAGGAACTGGTCGTGGATTTCGCCGATCACGTCGGGGCGGGTCAGGGTCAGAAGGTCGTTGTTGCCCTTCAGGTCGTGGCCGTGATCCTTGAAGCGCTCGCCGCGGAAGTCCTCTTCCTCCAGCTTGTGCTGTTGGATCATCGTGCCCCAGGCGCCGTCGAGCACCAGGATCCGTTCGTCGAGAATCTCACGCAATTCGTCGTTGCAGTCCTGCGCCTGACGGGCAGGGAATCGGTCGGACATGTCGTTCATGATCTCAGATCGCTTTTTGCTTCTTGGATTGCTGATTGTCGGGTTCGGCACGGTCGTCGTCTCCCGCCGTCGGCTTGGGCCGCACCCCCAGCATGTGGCAAATGGCGTAAGTCAGGTCCGCCTGGTTCAGGGTATAGAAATGGAACTGCTTGTCGCCGAAGGCATGCAGGGTCCGGCACTGTTCGGCGACCAGGGAAGCCGCGACCAGCTTGTGGGTTTCCGGGTCGTCTTCCAGGCCGTCGAACAGGTCGATCAGCCAGCGCGGGATCGTCGCGCCGCAGCGCTTGGAGAAATTGGCGACCTTCTTGAAATTGTGGATCGGCATGATGCCGGGGATGATCGGCACCCAGATGCCGGCGGCCCGCGCCTGATCGACGAAGCGAAGATAGACGTCCGTGTCGAAGAAGTACTGGGTGATCGCCTGGTCGGCGCCGGCGTCGATCTTACGCTTCAGGTTGTCCATGTCGGCCTTGGCGCTGCGCGCTTCCGGGTGGACTTCCGGATAAGCGCCGACGGAGATGTTGAAATCGCCGATCTGACGCAGGCCGGAAACCAGGTCGCAGGCAAAGGCATAGCCGCCCGGATGCGGTTTGTAGACGCCCGAGGTGTCCTGGGGATCGCCGCGCAGCGCCACGATATGACGCACGCCCATGTCCCAATAATCCTGGGCGACCTTGTCGATCTCGCCGGTCGTGGCGTCGACGCAGGTCAGATGGGCGGCCGGCAGCAGGTCGGTTTCATCCAGCAGGCGTTTGACCGTGGAATGGGTGCGTTCGCGGGTCGAGCCGCCGGCGCCGTAGGTCACGGAAACGTACTTCGGGTTCAGCGGCGCCAGGCGCTGGATCGAGTTCCACAGCCGGTCCTCGGCGCCGTCCGTGGCCGGCGGAAAGAATTCGAACGAAACCTCGACGTCGTCCGGCAGCGGCGCGGCGACGGAGGTTCCGGAAATGGCGGCGCGGCCGAAAGCCGCGACCTGGTGAAGATTGTCGGTCGGTACGTTAGGCATCAGGGAGTTGTCTCCAGGGTCCGGCCGGCCTCCGCGCCCGCATCGGGGCGGGCGAGGGGCGGCGTGGTGGGTTCGGGATCGGCGCTTTTGGCGGCGGTCTTGTCCGCAGCCCAGAGCGTCACGGTCAGGGGATCGCCGGCGAGATGATGGATCGCCCGCGGGGTCAGGCCGGCGGCCTTGAGCCAGGCCTCGGCCTCGGCGTCGGAAAATCCCAGACGCCGGTGTTGATGGTTGCGGCGCAAGTTTTCTTCTTCATGCGGCGCGAAATCGACGACCAGCAAGGTGCCGCCGGGGCGCAGCATGCGGGACGCGGCCTCGATGGCGCGGTCCGGGTCGGCCAGGTAATGCAGGACCTGATGCACGGTGACCAGATCGAAGGATTCGGAAGCGAAGGGCGGTTGCGTGATATCGGCCTGACGGACCTGGCAATGGGTCAGGCCGCGGGCGTCCAGATTGGCCCGCGCCACGGACAGCATCTCGTGGGACATGTCGATGCCCTGTCCGAATTCGGTGCGGTCGGCCAATAGTTCCAACACCCGTCCGGTGCCAGTGCCCAGGTCCAGATGCCGTTCGACCCGTTCGGGGACGAGGTCCAGAATTTTCTTTTCGACCACTGCGTCGTCAACATGAAGCGAGCGCAGTTCGTCCCAGCGGTCGGCGTTCTCTCGGAAGTAGGCGGCGGCCGCTTCGGCCCGCTCGCGTTTGATCTGGACCAGGCGTTCGCGGTCCTGGGCCAAGGTCTCGTCGTCGAGCGGCGCCAAATCGACCAGACGCGCCGCCAAGTCGGTCTGCGCGCCGTCCTGGGCCAGACGGTGGAAGACCCAGCTGCCTTCCGGCACGCGGGCCAGCAGCCCGGCGGCGGTCAGAACCTTGAGGTGACGCGACACGCGCGGCTGGCTCTGGCCCAGAATCCGAACCAGTTCCGAAACGGTCAAATCGCCGTCGGCGCAAAGGGCCAGAATACGAAGGCGGGTCGGCTCCGCCGCCGCCCGCATCCCGGCCATGGTGTCGTCGAGTGATCTCATAGGCAGTCATATACATATAAACATATCTTTATGTCTAGAGGAAAATAATGGATTGGCGAGAATTTGTCCGGTGCGGGGCGCCGCACTCTTTGTTAGGCGGCGCGGAGCCGCCTTTGGTATAGTTCTGGGAATGCAGGCGACCCGCGAGGATACGTGGGCGTTCCGCAATCAGAATACGATATGGCCTTGGGAGGGCTTTGTTCTGGGAGGACAAGCGGTTTCCAAAAGCGATCCGCCGTGCGCGTC
The DNA here is from genome assembly GCA_002696205.1 of Rhodospirillaceae bacterium. GTDB lineage: Bacteria > Pseudomonadota > Alphaproteobacteria > Rhodospirillales > Casp-alpha2 > UBA1479. Next base: position 11,762 of record NZRL01000121.1, read on the forward strand.
CGGTATGTCACCGGGTGCCGTTTTCGTGTCCGCGATCCTGATGGGCCAACCTTTCTTCGCTCCCAAATCTCTTTTGCCGGTACGCAGGACCCTGGCCATCTGCCCAGGTATTCAAATGCCGGCCGACCGGTTACACATAAAAAAATCGTAAAATAGAAAAACAGGAATGAGCAGAACAGACCAAACAACGGAAACATCATACAGGGGGAAACATGCAGAACCTGCGGATCAGCACGGCCAGCCGCATGCTGCTTATCGCCATTGCGGTGGTGGGCGCCATCCAGATCGTCAATGTTCTGAGCATCAGCAAGGATGTCGAAACCATCGGCGATGCATGGGACGAATTCCAGGCAGCCCAGAATGAAAAGGTTCGGTTGCTCGGTGAATTCCGGTCGTACATGGGTGTCGGGGGGCTGATCGACCACTACAAGACCTATACGATCCGTCAGGAAGACAAGAACCTTCAGGATATCCGCAAGTCCGCCGACAAGGCGTTGACCGTGTTGAACTCTTATGGCGGCCTGAGTCTGAACGACGCCGAACAGGCCGCGGTCAAAACCCTGGACGAGACGGTTCGCCGATATCAGGCAGCGGCCGGCGAAGTCGAGAACCTGACCTACGACGCCGTCCCGGCGGAAGAAATCGACAAACAGATCGTCATCGACCCGGCGCCCGCGTTGGATGCCCTCAAGGCCCTGGGGGACGAAGCGGAGATCAAGGACAAGGCCGGGCAAAAGAAGGGTAAACCCAGCAAGTCGGCGATCCTGAACCGGATCCACGGGCAAATCGGTTTCGGCGGCATGATCCATACGTTCAAGGATCTGGAAATCCGCCGCGAGGAAGCCTTGGCGGAAAAGCTCAAAGCCAACCTGGCCGCCATTCTGTCCGAGGTCGCGGCCTACGGCCAATTGAAGCCGTCGGAAGACGAGGCGAAGCTGCTCGGCGATATGACCAAGGTCATCGAACTGTACGTCGCGGGCGCCGATCAGGTCCTCGCCATGGCGAACTGGGGCCAAGGGGCGCGTGAGATCGACCAGAACCTGATCATCGACAACAAGCCTCTGTTGGCGGCCCTCGACGGGCTGAAGAACGAGGTGAAGATGCAGCTCGCCGCAAAGTCCGACGCGGTCGACGATTCCCTGGGCGACGTCAACGACCTGGTCCACCTCGCCGTCTGGGTGACGGTTTGCCTGCTGACCGCCTTGATCGTCTTCAGCTTCTGGATGCTGAACTACCGCGTGCGCAATCCCATCAAGGCGATCACCCAGTCCATGAACGAGCTTGCCGGAGGGGCGTTGGAAACCGACATCCCGTTCAACGGCGAACAGACCGAAGTCGGCGAAATGGCCGCCGCCGTCCAGGTGTTCAAGGAAAATGCCCTGGAGGTCAAGCGCATGTCGGCCGAACGGGAAACCGAACAGCGCCGCAATCAACGCAAGCTGCAAAGCGAGGTGCTTGCGCTGAACAACGCCTTGGAAGAGGAAGTCGCCAAGGCGGTCGATCTGGTCAAGGAACGCGCCGACACGGTCGAAGGATCGGCCAAGGCCGTCGCCGACCTGTCGCAATCGGCCCATGCCCAGGCGACGACGGTCGCCAGTGCGGCGGAGGAAGCCACCATCAACGTGCAGACCGTGGCCAGCGCGGCGGAGGAGCTGTCGTCGTCCATCAATGAAATCTCGTCGCAGGTCGGCCGGTCGTCACAGATCGCCCGTCAGGCGACCGAGGACGCCGACCGTACCAACGCCCAGATCCAGGGGCTGGCCGAAGCGGCGCAGAAAATCGGCGAGGTCGTCGACCTGATCACCGACATCGCCGAGCAGACGAACCTGCTGGCCCTCAACGCGACGATCGAGGCCGCCCGCGCGGGCGAAGCCGGCAAGGGCTTCGCCGTCGTCGCCAGTGAAGTAAAGAACCTGGCCAACCAGACCGCCAAGGCGACCGAGGAAATCGGCAAGCAGATCGGCGGTATCCAATCGGCGACACAGGACTCCGTCGATGCCATCGCCACCATCACCAAGACCATCGGCGACATCAACGAGATCGCCTCGTCGGTCGCCGCCGCGGTCGAGCAGCAGGGCGTGGCGACCCAGGAGATCGCCCGCAACGTTGAACAGGCCGCCGCCGGCACGCAGGAGGTTTCGTCCAACATCATCCGGGTGACCGATGTCGCCGGGCAATCGGGCGAGGCCGCGAGCCAGCAATTGGAGGCGGCCGAACAGGTGAAATCGGGCATCGACCATATGAACGAACGCCTGCTCGAGATCATCCGCGAAAGCCAGGACCCGGATCTGTCTAAGCGCCATACCATCAACATGGCGGTCAAGGTCACGGTCGATGGGGCGGTGAAGGACGTTTTGATGCAGGCGTTGTCCAAGGGCGGTGTGGCGATCCTCGACCGGGGCCTGGGCGTGCGCGAAGGTTCCGGATTCTCGATCACCTTGCCGGGCCTCGGCGAATTCGAGGCGATGATCGTCGCGAAGACCGAGGACAACACCCACGTGCGTCTTGATCTCGACGACGGCGAAGCGGCGAAGATCGCTTCGTTCATCGCCGAAAGGTCATAGCCCGCTTTCATCTTGCGCCGGGGCGGCATGGGGCGTTTGATGGCGGACTGTCCCCGCCCATCAGGTGGCGGGGCGAACGCAGGAGCCCGCCATCTCTTCCATGCCATCCGACCCCGCCGCCGGCGATGCCCGTCCGTCGGCTCTCCGTATCGCCTTGATGACGGCCTTCGCCATCACGGCGTTTGCATCCAATTCGATCATCTGCCGCGCCGCGCTTGGCCCCGGGCTGATCGATCCGGCGACCTTTACCTCCGTGCGTTTGGTCTCGGCGGCCGTGGTGCTGGCCGTCGTTGTCTTCGCGCGGCGCAGGCATCTGCCGCATCTCGCCGTCGGCGATTGGCGGGCGGCGGCCGCCCTCTTTACCTATGCCGTGTTCTTTTCCTTCGGCTATGTCTTGCTGCCGACCGGCTCGGGGGCATTGATTTTGTTCGGCGCGGTGCAGCTGACCATGTTCGCCTGGGCTTTTCACGAAGGTGAACGCTTCACCCATGGCGCCTGGTTCGGATTGGGACTCGCGGTCGCCGGTCTGGTCTGGTTGGTGCTGCCGGGTCTGACCGCGCCCGACCCGCTGGGCGCTTTGTTGCACACGGTCTCAGGTGCCGCTTGGGGGGTGTTCTCGCTGCTGATCCGCAGCGCCAAGCACCCCGTTGAATCGAACGCCGCAAACTTCGCGATCTGCGTGCCGCTGACCCTGATCCTCTCGGCCCTGTTCTGGGGCGACATGGATGCCCAGACCTCCGGTTTGGCGCTCGCCGTGCTCTCGGGCGGTCTGGCGTCCGGCTGCGGCTACGTCATCTGGTACTGGGTGCTGCGCCACGTCCCGGCGGCCCGCGCCTCGGCGACGCAGCTGTCGGCGCCCGCCGTCGCGGCCTTGGGCGGTGTCGTGCTGCTGGGCGAAGACCTGACGCTGCGCCTGATCGTCGCCTCCGCCGCCATGCTGGGCGGCGTCGCGCTGGTGCTGGCGCAGAAGGCGAAGGCGCGGACCTGAGCGGCGGCGGTAGGGCGGATTGCGCCGGCCTTGCCCGTCAGTCGCCGGGTTTGAGGAAGTTGTTCGGTCGCAGAAAGAAGCCGATCAGCAAGGCACCGTCGGGGGCCCGCGCGATATGCCGGCTGTCCTTGGGACGCCAAACGAAGTTGCCGGCGGTCACCTCGCCTTCGTCGTCGACCAGCCGCCCTTCCAGAACGTAGGTCTGTTCAATATCGACGTGGACGTGCAGGGGGAGTTCCGATCCCGGCGCCCATTTGAACAGGGCGGTGGACAAACCGGTTTCCGTGTCTTCCATCAGGACCTTGGTCTCGATCCCCGGAAAGCGCGTCTTGCGCCAGGGCAGTTCATCGACGTCCACATGCCGGGACGCGAGTGTGCCGAGACCATCGTGATTCTTCGCATCGGGAGTGACGGCAGCCATGAGGCCTCCTCTTTGAGGCGCTGGTTTCGCTGCTCTTATATATCCGGCATTCCGCCGGGCGAGTCCATGCCTTCGGCCAGTTTCGCACCGGGGCGCGCGACTACCGCGTCAGTGGCTTGTACTTGATGCGGTGGGGCTTCAGGGCTTCGTCGCCGAGCCGGCGTTTCTTGTCTTCCTCGTAGGCTTCGTAGTTGCCTTCGAACCAGACGACCTGGCTGTCGCCTTCGAAGGCGATGATGTGGGTCGCCAGGCGGTCGAGGAACCAGCGGTCGTGCGAGGTGATCAGCACGCAGCCCGCGAAATCGCCCAGGCTTTCTTCCAGCGCCATCAGGGTGTCGACGTCCAGATCGTTGGTCGGTTCGTCCAGCAGCAGCACGTTGGCCCCGGACAGCAGCATCTTGGCCAGGTGCACGCGGTTGCGCTCCCCGCCCGACAACTGGCCGACCTTCTTCTGCTGGTCGCCGCCCTTGAAATTGAACTGTGCCACATAGGCGCGGGACTGCATGGCCCGCTTGCCCAATTCGATCTCGTCGTTGCCGCCGGAGATTTCCTCCCAGACGGTCTTGGTGTCGGAAAGCGCGTCGCGGCTCTGGTCGACGTAGCCGAGCACGACCGTCTCACCGATGCGGACGGAGCCGCCGTCGGGCTGTTCCTGATCGGTGATCATGCGGAACAGGGTCGTCTTACCCGCGCCGTTGGCGCCGACGATGCCGACGATGGCGCCCGGCGGCACCTTGAACGACAGGTCCTCGACCAACAGGCGATTGCCGTAGCCCTTGCGCAGGTGTTCGGCCTCGATCACCAGATCGCCCAGGCGCGGGGCCGGCGGGATGATGATCGACGCCGTGCCCATGACCTTTTCCTCGGACTTGGCGACCAGGTCCTCGTAGCGCGCGATACGCGCCTTGGACTTGTCCTGGCGGGCGCGGGGCGACTGGCGGATCCATTCCAGTTCCTGTTTCAGGGTGCGCTGACGGGCCGATTCCTCGCGCTCTTCCTGGGCCAGACGCTTCTGCTTCTGTTCCAGCCAGCTGGAATAGTTGCCTTCGTAGGGGATGCCCTGGCCACGGTCGAGTTCCAGGATCCAGCCGGTGACGTTATCCAGGAAGTATCGGTCGTGGGTGACGATCATCACCGTGCCGTCGTAATCGGCGAGGAAGCGTTCCAGCCAGGCCACGCTTTCGGCGTCCAGGTGGTTGGTCGGCTCATCGAGCAGCAGGATTTCAGGTTTCTGCAGCAACAGGCGGCAGAGGGCCACGCGGCGGCGCTCGCCGCCCGACAGCTTGGTCACGTCGGCGTCGGCGGGCGGGCAGCGCAGGGCGTCCATGGCGATTTCGATGGTGCGCTCCAGCTCCCATCCGTCGCAGGCGTCGATCTTTTCCTGCAATTCGCCCTGTTCGGCCAGCAGGGCGTTCATTTCGTCGTCGTCCATGGGCTCGGCGAACTTGGCGGAAATCTCGTTGAATCGGTCGACCAGGTCCTTGACCTCGCCCAGACCGGCCATGACGTTTTCCTCGACCGTCTTGTCGGGGTCGAGATGCGGTTCCTGCTCCAGATAGCCGACACGCGCCCCTTCGGCGGCCCAGGCCTCGCCGGAATAATCGGTGTCCTTGCCGGCGATGATCTTCAGCAAGGTCGATTTACCGGCGCCGTTGACCCCCAGCACGCCGATTTTGGCGGTCGGCAGGAACGACAGCGTCAGGCCCTTGAGGATCTCGCGCCCGCCGGGATAGACCTTGCGGACGTCTTTCATGACATAGGAATACTGATAGCTGGCCATTGGCGAGGGGTTCCGTTGCTTTATGGGCGTGTCAGGTTTGCGCGCTGTTTAGCGGATCATGGCGGGGCTGGCAACGTGACATAACGCAATCCCGCATCGGCGGCGGCGTGGTAAGATGTTTCGAGAACTGAGTTGGGAGGCTTCGGTTCCGGTGGATCGTCTCGAATTCATTCGCGCCATGAGCATTCGGCGGCTGGCTACATGGGCGCTCGCCCTGACCGGTGCGGCGGCGCTTGGCGTGTTGGCGGCCGTCGCCTGGCATCTCGGCGGCGGTGATGTGGCCCGGGCGGCACTTGCCTGGGGCATCGGGGCGGCGGTGCTGGCGGTCGTCTTGGTGCTGGTCTGGTCACTGCTGGACAGTCAGCTTCGGGCCCGCGAGTTCGATAAGAAAGCCCTGCCGGCGCGGCCTGAACTTTACGATTTCGACCAGTTGAACCCGCCCATGCACCTGGAAGAACTGGGCGGTAAATGCCTCAAGGACCTGACCTTCGTCGTTTTCGATACGGAAACCACGGGGCTGAAGCCGTCTGAAGGGGACGAGATCATCTCCATCGCCGGGGTGCGCATCGCGGGCGGGCGGATCGACCGGGAGGCCGCGTTCGAACGGCTGGTTCATCCCGGCATGCCGATCCCCAAGGCCTCGATCCGGTTTCACGGCATCACCGACGACATGTGCGCGGGCGCCCCGCCGGTCGCCGACGTGTTGCCCGCGTTCAAGGACTTCGTCGGCGACAGCGTCCTGGTCGCCCATAACGCGGCCTTCGACATGCGGTTTCTGAAATTGAAGGAAGCGGCGACGGGCATCGTCTTCGACAATCTGGTGCTCGACTCTCTTTTATTGTCCGTGTTCCTGGACGCCGAGAACCGTAACCATTCGCTGGACGCCATCGCGGCGCGCATGGAGATCGAAATCGAAGGCCGCCATACGGCGCTGGGCGACAGTATCGTCACGGCCAAGGTCTTCCTGCGCATGCTCGACATGCTGGAAGCCCGCGGGATCAAGACCCTGCGCCAGGCGGTCGATGCCTCGATCAAGATGGAACACGTGCGGGAGATGCAAAAGCAGTTCTAGCCCACTTGGGGTTGGCCGGGTCGGCCAAGTGGGCGTCTTGGCGGTCTCCACGATTTCACCGCAGGGCGCCCGGGGATGGATGGGTTGGCCGAATGGGCGTCTTGGCGGATGCCGCCGTAGGGCCGCTCTGCGCTCTTCTATAAACTCTCCACATACCCCACCAACCGCCGCCGCATCTCCTCATCCGGCATCGGCCCGAACGCCGCCCCCATGTTCTCTTTCATATGATCGACCCGCGTGGTCGCCGGGATGGCGCAGGTCACGGCGGGGTGGGAGACGATGAATTTCAATAGAACCTGGGCCCAGTTCTTCGCACCCATGTCACCGGCGAAGGGCGGCAGAGGCCGGCCCTGGAAATGATCGATCAGGGCGCCGCGCTGGAACGGCCGGTTGACGATCACGGCGATCCCCCGTTCCCGGGCCAGCGGCAGCAGGTGATCCTCGGCCTCGCGGTCGGCGATGTTGTAGGTCAGCTGCACGAAGTCGATGGGCTCCCGGTCCATGATCTCGGCAAGATCGTCGTGGCGCCGCCCGTGCGAGGTGGTGATGCCGATCTGTCGGACGCGGCCTTCGGCGCGCCAGGCCTTGAGGGTTTCAAGATGCCCTTCCCAGCCAAGCAGGTTGTGGATCTGCATGACCTCGAAGCGGTCGATCCCCCACTTGCGGCGGGACGCCTCCATCTGGCGGATGCCGTGGTCCTTGCCGGGGGTCCAGACCTTGGTCGCGGAAATCAGGCCGGGCGGCTGGCCCAAGGCAGCGAGGCCGCGCCCGATGACGTCTTCCGATGTGCCGTACATGGGCGAGGAATCGATCAGGCCGCCGCCCATGGCGAAGAAGGTCTTGAGAACCTCGTTGCGCCCTGCCTGGGCCGCCGCGTCGTCGCCGATGTCGAAGGTCAGCCAGCTGCCCATGCCGATGACGGGGATGCGCAGGTCCGTCGAGGGCACGGCCTTGGTGCGCGGCTGAGGGGCGGCATGGGCAAGGCGCGGCAAGGCGGCCGTAAGGCCGGCGGCACCCGTGGCGATCAGGAAGTGGCGGCGTGTCGGCATGGTTGAGAGTTTATATCAAGCGGCGGAGGCGATCATCTCACATCCTCGGGAGCGAGGAGATGCGCCAGCCTACATCACGTCGCCCGTGAACTCGCCGCGCAGGCGGTCCTGCAGCCTCCGGATCGCTTCGAAACCGTCCTTCAGGATATCGGTCTCGCGCCGCGTCAGGCTGCTTGGGTGGACGTAGTTGGTGACCGGTTTGCCGGATTTGAAATCGGCGATCTGCCGGCGCAGCAGCAGACGGGAAATATGGTGATAGGCGCCGTCCAGGTAGTCCGCTTCGTCGGCGCTCAGAACGCCGCGTTCGCGCAACGCCGCCATGCGGTCGAGGGTCGGATTGATCGTCAGGCCTTCGCGCAGGCTCAGAAGGCGCATCGCCTCGACCAGGGGCAGAGTGCCGGAATGCTTCAGGTTGAGGTAGCCTTTGTAGCCCACGGCGTCGCTCTCCTTCATGGTGATGAAGCGGCGGAACCAGCCGAGGGCCGGGCCGTGGTCCTTGTCGTCCTCATACATTTCGCGGAGGAAGGCATGGTTGCCCTGGGCCGTTTGGGTGACGTGGCGGCGCAGGTCGTCGGCCAGGTCGTCCCGGCCCCAGGCCGAGCGGAAGTCGAAGAAGATGTCGCAAAGCCGCAGCATGGTCGTGCCGCGCTTGCGCGACCACAATCTGATCTGTTCCTTCCATTGGCTGATCGTCTTGCGCCACAGCGGATTGGTCGCCATGACGTAGCCCTTGCACAGCGGCAGGCCGACGGCGTCCAGGTCGGCGACCATGCGCTCCGCCAGGGCGATGAACCAGGCGTCGATCTCGGTATGCCGGTCGTCGGGATAGTCTTCGAGGATGAAGCCGTTGTCCTGGTCGGGGAAGAGGAAGCTTTCGCCGCGCCCGCCGGATCCCATGACGATGACGGAGAAACCGACCGGCGGCGGGCCTTTGCCCGCGTCGGCCAGGGCCTTGACGTTGCGATCGACCACGCGGTGATAGAGATCGAGATTGATATGGCTGAGCAGCGCCTGGATTTCGGTTGCCCGGGCGTTGTCCTGGAACAACTGGTCGGCGAGGTCGATCTGCGCCCGCTTGATCTCGGCCAGGCCCGCGATGTCGTCGTCCCGGGTCAGGCTGTCGATCTGTTCCATCAGGGTGCGGGTCGCCGTGCCCAAGGTATCGTGCAGGGTCAATAATCCGACCAGCAACCCGGCCCCGTCGACCACCGGCATATGGCGAAGGCCCGTGCGGCGCATGCGGGCAATCGCCTGATAGACGTAATCGTCGTCGCGGGTTGTCATCGGCGGCTGGGTCATGATTTCCGATACCGGCGTTTCGGGCGCCAGACGGAAGGCCGCCTTCCGCGCGATGTCGTGTTCGGTGACGATGCCCATTGGCCGTCCGTCGCCATCCGCGATCACCACGCCCGACGCCTGCGCCCGCACCATCAGGCCGACGATTTCGGCGAGCGGCGTCGCCGGTCCGGCATGGGGCGGCGCGGCGCCCATGGCGTCCCGCACGCGCAGGCGGAATATGGCGGTCCTCGGTTCCATCCCCCGGGTCAAACCTCCTTGTTCGTCCCCGTCGATATGTCAGGCCCTTGGAATGCGGGCTCTTGGTTTGCGGATATGGCCGCGCCGGGCGGCGGCTTATGCAGAAAACCTAGCTTAGGGCGCCGGGCGAAACAAACGTCTCGGCGACGGTATTGGAAGACGATGCCATCGAATCCATCGGAAAAGGGCGGCGCAAGAAACGGGTGGAGCTTTTCCCTTCGGCCGAGTGTCAAATTTTTCACAATCCATAAACGCGAAATAGAAAACCTTGTGAAAGAATTAGTCGGCGCGGTTTTACTGAGTTTTTCTTTGTGTGCAGTGCAACAAAAGAGAGGGTATTTTGGAGGTCTTTATTTGCACCGATTGCCCCTTGTCTCTGGTAGTTGTGCGAAATAGCGGAAAATGTTATTAGATTCCCAACTTCGTATACCGGACGAGGAGAGTGTTTTCGGTCTGCGAAGGAAACGGAAACGATAATAAGAAACGTTCCGCTAAGGATGCACGAGCGCCTGAAACGGCGTGGGAGGCGTACCATCCTGTTCCATATCTCCAGAGTTTGTGTGTCCGGCCAGTCGAGGGGGTTTCCACTCGCCCGGCCTACGGTTTTGTCGAAAGCCTGACGGCGGCGCCTTTCTTGTTGGAAGCCAGGGGCCCAAGGGTTCCGGAGGTTCCTGGTCTTCGATCGTTTCACCACATGCGGCATGCGGGGGTGGTCTCCGGGTGTCGCCTGTTTCGGTGTTCCGACCGGTGCCGGATTTCGGGTTAACGACCGCACGGCGCCAAGACACCGAACAGAAGGGGAGAAATGAATCTTGTCAGCTAAAGTTGTGTGGCTGTTCGTATTCGTTGCGCTTTATTGGGCCTACTGTATCTACTGGGGCATCAAAGGCGCGCGGATGTCGAAAACCGCCAGCGATTACTTCATCTCGGGCCGCTCGCTCGCGATGTGGGTCTTCGTGCTGGCCGCCACGGCGACATCCTTCTCGGGATGGACCTTCATGGGTCACCCGGGTCTGATCTACCGTGACGGTTTCCAGTATGCCTATGCGTCGTTCTACGCGATCACCATTCCGTTCACGGGCGTCATGTTCCTGAAACGGCAATGGATGCTCGGGAAACGCTTCGGCTTCGTGACGCCGGGTGAAATGCTCGCCACCTATTTCCAGGGTGACGGCATCCGTCTTCTGGTCGTTCTCGTGGCCTTGCTGTTCTCGATCCCGTATCTCGGATTGCAGCTTCGCGCATCGGGCTTCCTGTTCAACGTTCTTACCGACAACCTGCTGTCCGTCGAAGTCGGCATGTGGGTGCTGTCCGCGGTCGTCTTCATCTACGTGGCGTCCGGCGGTCTGCGCGCCGTCGCCTACGTCGACACCGTGCAATGCCTGATGTTGGCCTTCGGCATCATCGCCATCGGCATCATCGCCTATGCGGAATTGGGCGGCTGGACGGCGTTCGGCGAGAAACTGGCAGCACTCGGCCAGACCGGCATCGGTAAATGGAAGACAACCCAAGGATGGGGCGGCGGCGACTACAACGCCTACCTCGCCATTCCGGGGGTCATCCAGTTCACCGCAGGCCTGGGCAAGGAAACACCTGTCGGCGGTCTGTGGACCGGCATCATGGTGCTGACCTACATGTTCGCGCTCATGGGCATCCATTCCGCCCCGGCGTTCACCATGTGGTCGTTTTCCAACGCCAACCCGCGGCCGTTCGCGCCGCAGCAGGTCTGGGCGTCGAGCTTCGGCATCGGCCTGATCCTGTTCTTCTTCACCGCCGCCCAAGGCATGGGGGCCCACTTCCTGGGCGCCACGCCGGAAGCGACGGCGTTGGTGAACGGGGCCAACATGATGCCGGACCTGACCGCCAACAAGCAGGGTGGTCTGGTGCCGCACTACATCAACACGGTGGGCGATGCCGCACCTTGGCTGGTCGGCCTTCTGGCCGTCTGTGCCTTGGCGGCCATGCAGTCGACCGGTGCGGCCTATATGTCCACCGCCGGCGGCATGCTGACGCGTGACTTGTACAAGCGCTACCTCAATCCCAGCGCCGACCATGCCACGCAGAAGCTGTTCGGCCGTATCGGCGTTCTGGTCATCGTGCTCTCCGCCCTTGTGGTGGCGACCACGGCGAAGGACGCGCTGGTGCTGTTGGGTGGCCTTGCGGTTGCCTTCGGCTTCCAGATGTGGCCGTCGCTGGCGGCCATCTGCTGGTTCCCGTGGATCACCCGTCAGGGTGCGACGCTGGGCCTGGCGGCCGGTCTGATCGCCGTTATCTTTACCGAAAACTTCGGCGCCTCGATCGCCGGCTTCTTTGGTATCGAACTTGGCTGGGGCCGCTGGCCCTGGACGATCCATTCGGCCGGGTGGGGGATGATCTTCAACCTCACCGTCTGTCTGGTCGTTTCGGCCATGACGCAAGACGAAGGGGCAACCCAGCACCGCATGAAGTATCACAACTTCCTGCGTGAACATGCCTCGCTGCCGGAATCCAAGAAGGGTCTGGTCCCCGTCGCTTGGGGGATCACGCTCATCTGGCTGTTCTTCGGCATCGGCCCGGGCGCCGTTATCGGCAACGATATCTTCGGTGCTCCGAATGCCGGTATGGAGAACTGGACCTTCGGCATCCCGTCCATCTGGGCCTGGCAGATCCTGTGGTGGGCCATCGGCGTCTTCATGATGTGGTTCTTGGCCTACAAAATGGAGATGTCCACGGTTCCCGATCGCGAGATCGAATCCCTGGTGGACGATATCGGCGATGCCGCCCCCGCCCAGAGCGGTGGCGACTAAGCCGGTCTAACCAATCGGAACCCGGTCGGGGGAAGGGCGTTGGCCCTTCCCCCGATCTTTTTTTCGCCGGCCGCAACGGACCGGTGTCAAATTCTCGCCGCAAAAACCTTGGATGATCCTAGGCGATCCTTGGTATGATCCCGGCCAAGTCGAAACCGATAAAAACGGCAACATCCAAAGCGTCTCATAACCCATGCAAAGCCTTTTCACGCCCGAATACCGCTGGCTCTGGACCATCGCGCTGATGCTTGCGCTGTTTCTGCCCGTGCGGCATCTGATCTGGGTCCTGACGGTGCGGCGCGCCATTGAAAAGGGCGGCCAGGAAAACGTCGACGACGCCGAGCAGCAGCGCCTCAAGCGCCGGGCCGGTTTCACGGCGGTGCTGCTGTGTTTCGTGTTTTCCTATTTCTACGTTCAGACCTGGTTCCAATAGGCTCCCGATGGCAGGCATTTCCGATCCCCGCGTCCTCAAGCGCTTTATCATTTATCTCGCGATGCTGACCTTCGTGATGTTCGGGGTCTGGTCGTTCTGGGGCACCTTCGTCGAAACGCCGGCGGGCGATTTCGAGGTCCGCGCTGGCGACATTCATTTGTCCGGTGGCGAATACGAAGAAGCGATCGAGGATTTCGACGACGCCCTGGCGGTGCAGCCGAACCACCGCGGTGCGCTTCTCGGCAAGGCGGCGGCGCTGATTCAGTTGGAACGCTATGACGAGGCCGAACGGGTTCTGACCTCGGCCATCGGTTTCCTCAAGGCCAATCTGGACCCGGACGATCCGACCGGGCGCGGCGCCCTGGCGGCGGCCTACGGCAACCGCGGGATCGTCAACGACCGGCAAGGGCGATACGAACAGGCGCTCGCCGACTATATCGAATCGCTTAAGACCGACGCCGAATCCGTCGAAGGCCCCGGCGTGGTCGAACGCCTGTTGTATCACGACGAAAAGCCGTCCTCGATCCGCGACCGCGCCGAATACCTCTACAAGCAACTTCAGCTTCCAGAGGATCAGCGCCTTCTGCGCCTGCCCGAGAAAGACGAGTTGCAGCGCATGCACAAGCCGTAAGGCGCCGGTGCCGGTTCTGTGCCGAAGCTCTTTGGGGCTGTAGTTGCACAAAAATTAATCTTCCTGAAAATTCAGCTTAAAATTTATGCTAAATGCCTTGGTGGTGAGCCCGGGTCATTTCGTATCTACTTGAAAAATAACGAATATTTTTCTGGCATTCTCCTTGCATACAATCTTGCATGCAATCTGGCGCGGCCGACGATTGCACAATTAATTTCCAGGAGGTGTTCACCATGGACCGCAGAAAATTCATCAAAACCGCTGGAGCAACGGCGCTCAGTGCAAACGTTCTTCCGTTCCTGAAGTTCTCGACCGCCGAAGCCGCCCCCGCGGGCACCGCGGTCGTGGTGATCGGGCAGACCCTCAACTCCCTCGACCTGCACCGCAAGGGCACCAACCGGCCGAGTTACCAGATTTCCGTCAACTGCTATGACCGGCTGGTTTCCTTCGGTACCAAGAAGATGCCGGACGGCTCGCTGTCCTACGATTATTCGGTGCTCAAGCCGGACCTGGCTGAAAGCTGGGAGCTGACCGCCGACGGCAAGTCCCTGATCTTCAAGCTGCGCGCCGACGCCGTGTTCTCCGATGGTTCGTCGGTCACCGCCGAAGACGTCAAATGGTCGCTCGACCGCGCCGTCTCGCTGGGCGGGTTCCCGGCGGTCCAGATGAAGGCGGGCTCGCTGATCAAACCGGAACAGTTCGTCGCCGTGGACGAGAAGACCTTCAAGATCGACCTGATCCGCCCGTCCAAGCTGACCCTGCCCGATCTGGCCGTGCCGGTGCCCTTCATCATCAATTCCAAGGTCGCCAAGAAGCATGCGACCAAGGACGATCCCTGGGCCACCGAATACCTGCATCGCAACGTCGCCGGATCCGGCGCCTATAAGGTGACCCGTTGGGACCCGGGCCAGCAACTAGTGTACGAACGCAACGATAAATGGACCAGCGGCCCCCTGCCGGGCGTCAAGCGCGTGATCGTCCGCGAGGTGCCGTCGGGCGCCACCCGCCGGGCCCTGATCGAACGCGGCGACGTGGATATGTCCTTCGGCGTGTCGGACAAGGACGCCAAGGAACTGGCCGAGAAAAAGGGTGTTTCGGTGGTCGCCACGCCCATCGAGAACTGCATCTACTGCCTCTGCCCCAACCTGGCGTTCGAACCGTTCCAGGACAAGAAGGTCCGCCAAGCGGTCGCCTTCACCGTGCCCTACGAAGAAATCTTCAAGGTCGCGGCCTATGGCCAGGGTGTTCCCATGTGGGGCGGCAAGGCCGCCAGCCCGGCAGACATCTCCTGGCCGCAGCCCTTCCCCTATTCGACCAATATCGAAAAGGCCAAGGCGCTGCTCGCGGAGACCAAATACAAAGACGGTTTCGAGGTGCCGCTTTCCATCAACCTGTCGCTCGCCAGCTGGATGGAGCCGGCGGCCCTTCTGATCCAGGAAGGCCTCGCCAAGGTCGGCATCAAGACGACGATCGAAAAAATCCCGGGTGCGAACTGGCGCTCCCAGGCCCTGGTCGAAAAGAAGCTGCCGCTGCATCTGGAAAACTTCGGCGGCTGGCTGAACTATCCCGACTATTACTTCTTCTGGGCCTATCTGAAGGGGCATCTGTTCAATTCGTCCAACTACGACAACCCGGAAGTCGCAAAGCTGGTCGACGAGACCTTGCACATGGAGGTCTCCGATCCGGCCTACGAGCCGAAGATCAAACGTCTTCTGGAAATCGCCTTCGACGACGTGCCGCGCATCCCGCTGTGGCAGCCGACGTTGAATTCGGCGATGTCGACCAAGCTGACCGGATACGAATACTGGTTCCACCGCCAGCTCGACGCCCGCAAGCTCGGCAAGGTCGGGGCCTAAGGCCATGGCCGCCCCGACCTCCCGTCTGGGCACGATCGCCCGCCGCCTGGGTCAGGCATTGCCCGCGTTGTTCGGCGTGATTGTCGTCACGTTCCTGCTGACGCGGGCCTTGCCCGGCGACCCGGCCGCCTATTTCGCCGGGCCGGCGGCGGATGAAAAATCGATCGCTCAGATCCGGGAATCGCTCGGCCTCGACCGGCCGCTTCCCGAACAATTCCTGCTCTACCTGAAGGACCTGGCCCAGGGAAAGATGGGCAATTCCATCTCGACCGGCCAGCCGGTGGCGGAGGAACTGGTCCGCCGATTACCGGCATCGCTGGAGCTCACGTTCTTCGCGCTCCTGCTGTCGCTTGCCATCGCCGTGCCCATGGGCGTGTTGGCGGCGACCCATCCGGGTAAGCCCATCGATCATATCTGCCGGTTCATCGTCACGGCCGGGGTCTCGCTGCCGACCTTCTTCACCGGTCTGGCCCTGGTCTTCGTCTTCTACTACCTGCTCGGTTGGGCGCCGTCGCCGCTTGGCCGGTTGGACTTCGCCTATGTCTCGCCTCCGACGGTCACCGGGTTCTACGTCATCGACGCCTTGTTGATCGGCGACTTTGAGACGGCGGGGGCGGCGCTGGCGCAATTGACTTTGCCGGCGATCACCCTGGCGTTGTTCACGCTGGCGCCGCTGGCGCGGATGACGCGGGCCTCGATGCTGCAGGTCCTTTCCAGCGAGTTCATCCGCACGGCACGGGCGGCGGGATTGTCGGGGGCGACGGTTCTCGGCACCTATGCCTTCCGGAACGCGGTCCTGCCGGTCATCACGACATTGGGCATGGTGTTTTCCTTCACGCTGGGTGCCAACGTGCTGGTCGAAAAGGTCTTCGCCTGGCCGGGCATCGGGTCTTACGCGGTGGAGGCTTTGGTCGTCTCGGACTATGCCGCCGTGCAGGGCTTCGTTCTGTCGATGGCGGTGCTGTTCGTGGCGCTCAACCTGGTCATCGACATTCTCTACACCCTCATCGATCCCCGGATTCAGTTGGACGACTGATCCCCGGAAATCCCATAGCGGGATGGTCAACGGCGACCGTTCGCAAGAACGAAGAAAGTACGCAACCATGACCGATACAACCCTGAATGCCGCCGCCGGATTGCCGGAGATCGACGAACGGTCCCTCGGCATGCGGATCAAGACCCAGGTCAAGCACATCCGCTATGTCCTGACCTCAAACCCGGTGACGCTGCTGGCCTTCACCCTGTTCGTGATGATCGTGATCCTGGGCATCTTCGGGCCGCTGATCGCGCCCTACGATCCGCTTCAGACCAACGCCTCCATCGCGCTGCAGCCGCCCAGCTGGTCCCATTGGTTCGGCACGGATCAGTTGGGCCGCGACGTGCTGTCGCGGGTCATCGTGGCGACGCGCCTGGACCTGCTGATCTCGGTCTGCGCCGTCGCGATCTCCTTCGCCGCCGGATCGGTTGTCGGCTCCATCGCCGGGTATTACGGCGGCTGGTTCGACAAAATTTCCGGCCGCTTCATCGATACCATCATGGCCTTTCCGCTGTTCGTCCTGGCCATGGGCATCGTCGCGGCATTGGGCAACACGGTTGAAAACATCGTCTACGCCACGGCGATCATCAACCTGCCGTTCTATGCCCGGGTCGCCCGGGCCGAGGTCAACATCCGCCGCAATGCGGGCTTCGTCCAGGCGGCGAAGCTCTCCGGCAATTCCGACGCCCGCGTGCTGGCCTGCCACATCTTTCCCAACGCCCTGCCGCCGATGATGGTGCAGATTTCGTTGAACATGGGCTGGGCGATCCTGAACGCCGCCGGTCTGTCGTTCATCGGCCTGGGCGTGCGGCCGCCGACCCCGGAATGGGGGATCATGGTTGCCGAGGGCGCCAACTTCATCGTCTCAGGCGAGTGGTGGATGGCGATCTTCCCGGGGGCGGCGCTGATGCTCGCCGTGTTTACCTTCAACCTGCTGGGCGACGGTCTGCGCGACATCGTCGACCCGCGCCAGCGCACGTAAAGGGGAGGAAAAAGCCATGTCCCCCGACGCAACAAACTTCGGAAAGACCCTCATGGAACCGGACAAGAAGACGTCGAAGAACCTGGTCGAGGTCGACAACCTGACCGTCGAGTTCACCACCCGAAACGGCATCGTCCAGGCCGTCAGCGACGTCAGCTTCCACATCGCCAGGGGCGAAACGCTCGGCATCGTCGGAGAGTCGGGGTCGGGCAAGTCGGTGACCTCCTACGCCCTGATGCGCATCTTGGAAGCCAACGGCATGATCGCCTCGGGCGACATGGTCTACGGCGGCATCGATTTGAAGAACGCCTCCAATTCGACCATGCGGGAAATCCGCGGGCGGGAAATCTCGATGATCTTTCAGAACCCGCGCGCGGCGCTCAATCCGATCCGCAAGGTCGGCAAGCAGCTGGAAGACGTCATGCGCCAGCACGGCTTCGCGACCCGCCAGAACGCCAAGGCAAAAGCCATCGAATTGTTGAAGGTGGTCCGGATCAACAATCCGGAAGACCGCTACCATTCCTATCCGCATGAACTGTCCGGCGGCATGTGCCAGCGCATCGTCATCGCCGTCGCCATCGCCTGCCAGCCGCGCCTGCTGATCGCGGATGAACCGACGACGGGCCTGGACGTGACGACGCAGAAGGCGGTTCTCGATCTAGTCGGCGAACTGACCAAGGCGCAGGGCATGTCGACGATCCTGATCACCCACGACCTGGGTCTGGCGTCGGCCTATTGCGACCGCCTGATCGTCATGGAAAAGGGCCGTGTGGTGGAAAGTGCCGGGGCCGCCGATATGTTCGCCCGCCCGGCCCATCCCTATACCCAGAAACTGATCCGCGCGACGCCGCGCCTGGGCGCTGATATCCGCGACCTGCTGCCCGAGGACGCGGAGCCGCGCAGCCCGGCCGAGCCGAAGGCGCCCGCCGCCCATCCGGCCGGTCAGCCGCTGTTGCAGGTCACGGACCTGGTCAAGGACTTCCCCCTGAAGGCGCCGGTCAAGAAGCTGCGCGACATGTTTAAGACCGCCAAGGCCCCCGACGACGAGCCCACGGTGTTCCGTGCCGTCGACACCCTGAACATGACCATCGATTACGGCGAAAGCGTCGGTCTGGTCGGCGAGTCCGGCTGCGGCAAGTCGACGACCTCGTCCATGGTGATGCGGCTGTTGGACCCGACCTCGGGCTCGATCATCTTCGACGGCGTCGATATCG